>DASXMZ010000032.1:0-2971 GCA_036495385.1 Mucilaginibacter sp.
CTGATCATTATTTTATTGTTTATCAGTAATTTATTAAAAGCGCAGATGCCCGCCCCCGCATGGGGCGGTGGCGCCGATCAGCAAGACCTAAGTTTTGGATTTACATTCTCATATGTAACAAGCAATTATAAAATTATTAAACAGCCCAACTGGAGAGCGCCGTTTTTTGATAAACTTAATAACAGGTACGTTACTGATTCCTTAAATAGCATCAGCTCAAACAGCTTGCCCGGCTTTGCAATTGGTTTTCTTACGCGCTACAGCTTTAGCGACCACCTGGAAATACGTGCAACACCTTCGCTGGTTTTCGCTGACCGCGGGATTAGCTATGCTTACGCGACGCCCTCACAGGATGTAACAAAACAAGTTCAAACAACTACAGTTGATTTTCCGATATCCTTCAAACTGATGTCCGATCGGATAGAAAATTTCAGGGCATATATTATGGGTGGCGTAAAATACTCCCAGGCTATAGGAAAAGGCAACACCAGCGGCGCCGATAGTAACGATCCGCTGCAACGGCTTGTTAAAAATGACAAAGGCTTCGGATCATACGAAGCCGGTTTGGGTTGTGATATTTATTTCGAATTTTTTAAGCTTTCGCCACAGATAAAGGTGTCTAATTCTTTTGGCAATATACTGGTGCCCGAAAATCAACCTTTCTCAGCTCCAATAAGCAAATTATATTTACACACCGTAGTGTTCAGTTTAATTTTTGAATAGTTGAGTAAAACCGGATTTAAAAAACATAATTTCGCTGCGACAGTTATTTGTTTCTATGACTAAGATAGCATTAATAACGGGCGCAACCTCAGGGATAGGCGAAGCCTGTGCACAATTATTCGCCAGCGAGAATTATAACCTGGTACTTACCGGCAGACGGCTCGACAGGCTTGAAAAATTAGCAAAAAAACTAAATACTAAATATAATGTGGAGGTCGCTGTTTCATCATTTGATGTAAGAAACCGCGACGAAGTATTAAGTAACTTAGAGGAGCTTCCGGCAAAATGGAAAAAGGTAAACGTGCTTATCAACAATGCCGGTTTAAGCCAGGGCCTCGACCCTATACAAAATGGCAATATTGACGATTGGGACATAATGATTGATACAAACATTAAAGGTTTATTATACGTAAGCAAAGTAGTATCAAATTGGATGATCGATAACAATCATGGTCATATAATAAACATAGGATCCATCGCCGCAAAGGAAGTATATCAAAATGGTAACGTATATTGCGCTACCAAACACGCAGTTGATTCCTTAAACCAGGCAATGCGGATAGATTTGCTTTCGCATGGAATTAAGGTCACCGCCATACATCCGGGCGCCGTTGAGACGGAGTTTTCGGAAGTAAGGTTTAAGGGCGACAAAGAACGGGCGAAAAAGGTTTATGACGGTTTTGAACCATTGGTTGCCGCTGATATTGCCCAAACAATTTGGTTTGTTGTATCACGACCGACACATGTTAATATCAATGAATTAACCGTTATGCCCACCGCACAGGCAGCAGCGTCAATTATATTTAGAAAGTCGTGAGTGGGAAGTCGGAAAAGTCCGAAAGTCGGGAAGTCCAAAAGACTAAAGTTGAATAGATAAAAATTAGAATTAAGCAAAAGAAATCTTCCGGACTTTCGGACTTTTCCGACTTTCGGACTAAAAATAAATCACATGTCACTAATTAACCAGGTAGACCAGGATATAAAACAGGCGATGCTTGCCAAGCAGCAGGATCGCCTGAGAGGGCTTCGCGCCATAAAATCGGCGTTGCTTTTAGCACGGACCGAGAAGGGCGCAGCAGAAGAATTAACCAAAGAAGCCGAAATTAAGGTGTTGCAAAAATTGGTAAAGCAACGTAAGGAGTCTGCAGACATATATAAGGCCCAGAACAGGGATGATCTGTACCAGATTGAGATGGAGGAAATGAAGGTGAGAGAACCGTATTTGCCGCAGCAAATGAGCCGCTTTGAAATAGAAGGTTATTTGCAGGAATTGATAAGTAGGGTAGGAGCAACCTCTGTAAGCGACATGGGTAAAGTGATGGGTATAGCAAATAAAGAATTAGCGGGACAAGCTGATGGCCGGACAATATCGGAAGTGGTAAAACAGCTTTTGGGGTGAGTTGGTGAATAGTTAGTGGGTGAGTAGTGAATAATGAATAGAGAGTGAAATCGTTCACTGCCCACTATTCACCACCCACCATTCACTACTGACTACTCACCATTCAATTAATAACTAAAAATAATTGCTAAAACTAAACGGCAATAAGCTATTTTTATAGCGGATTATTATACTTTTTATACTGAATTGAATTTCAGACTTAATTATTAGAATTTAACTTTACAGATTTATATGAATTTCGTGCTTAAAGAGGAAAACGGTTTTAGTTATATCGATGAGGGCGAAGGGGAGGTTTTATTATTGCTTCATGGCTTAATGGGTGCATTAAGCAATTGGGATAAGGTAATAGAAGATTTTCGGTCAGAGTTCCGGGTAATTATACCATTATTACCGATTTATGATTTACCGCTATTAACAACCGGTGTAAAAAGCCTTGCCAAGCATGTTCATAAATTTGTAACTTATAAGGAATTAACAGATATAACGTTGCTTGGCAACTCTTTAGGCGGCCATGTTGCATTAATATATGTGCTTTCACATCCCGAAACTGTAAGGTCGATGGTTTTAACAGGCAGTTCTGGTTTGTATGAAAATGCTTTTGGAGGGTCGTTCCCAAAGCGCGGCAGTTACGATTTTGTAAAGGAAAAAGTGGAATACACATTTTACGATCCCCAGGTAGCTACCAAAGAATTGGTTGATGAGGTTTATAAAACAGTAAACGACCGTCACAGCGTTATAAGAATACTGGCTATGGCTAAGTCAGCCATACGTCATAATATGAAAAAGGATTTACATAAGATCGAAATCCCCGTCTCATTAATATGGGGTAAAGATGATAAAATTACACCT
>DASXMZ010000033.1:0-8299 GCA_036495385.1 Mucilaginibacter sp.
CGGATTTGGGACTATGCTGGCCAGGTAAATACTTTCGCCCAATGTTAATTCTGACGGTGTTTTACCGAAGTAATACCGCGACGCTTCGCCAATGCCATAAACATTTCGTCCCCATTCAATAATGTTGAAATATACTTCCAGCATCCGGTCTTTGGTCATGATATGGTTATTTTCTATTATCCAAACGATCAGGATTTCTTCAATCTTACGCGACAAGGTTTTTTCCCTGCTTAAGAATGCGTTTTTAACCAATTGCATGGAAATAGTACTGCCGCCGCGCTTAAATTTTTTGTCCTTATAATCGGTCGCTAATGATTTGCGGATAGATTCTTCCACAAAACCGTGATTCGTATAAAAAGATGGGTCTTCGGCCGTCATTACCGCATAGCGAAGATCGGGTGCGATGTCCTGGAGGGATGTAAAGTCGGGGTTTGAGAGGCCAATTACGCGCGCTGGCATTGGTTTTCCCTTTTCATAGGGCGTGTAAACAAATTCTCTGTTCAATCTGCCCAGGTCGGTTTTTCCATATTTAATGATCCGAAAGTCATTTTTATCAAGGCGCGAATCAAACTGAACGTCATCGGGGTGTGCGGCGTTCAGGAATATATTCAGCTTATAATTTAATTTGCCGGCCACCTGCATCCCATCCAATGAATCGAACATGCCGTCGGGAAAAGAATCAAAAAGGTCCTGGGCATCTATCCATCCCGTATTGAGTTTTAATTCATAAATCTTAACAGGGTTAAGGGTATATTTAATATAGGGATGCGCCGATATTTTTTTAAGATGTATTACGGAAGAACTGTCCAGCGATAAATAGTTTTCGCCAACAAACAAATTGGCTTCAATGCCGGCATTAGGAACAACGATATCGTTTGAAGACAGCCCGGGATGGTGTATCAGCAAATTCCGCACACCCCAATAACCATAAATCCTGGTTTCACCGTTGCTGCGCTCCACCTTGCTCAAGCGCGTATTTATGGTATCGAAATTCACTTTTAGCTTGTATGATTTTTCGATAAAAGGCAACTCTACTTTTTTGCCATCAGCATAAAGCTTAACAGCTACGTCTTTGTCGGATGGATGCATCCTTCCTTCAAAATGCCAGGTAGCCTCACCGTTGTTTACATTTATAGTTGAGGTTAACTGTCCGTTTTTTATTAGGGCTGTTTGGGTAAGAACCCTGAAACTTGAACTGTCGTTAGTGAACGATACCAGGAAATTGCTAACGGTGAGGTTATCGGGTATTTTGTAGAGCAATTGATTAATCAGGTTATTCGATAGCTCGGCCAGATCAACTTTGATGTGCTGGGTAGTATCTTTTTTTCTTTTAAACAAAAAATCAAAATTCTTTACATGTTTTAGATCCGTTAAATTCAAATGACCATTTTCCAGGTTCACATTGGCAAGTTTAACGTTGCCAAACAATAGCGGGAATATTTTTACGCTTACATCAAATCTTTTTATGCTTAGTAGGCTATCGCGTTGCAACGGCACTACACTTATGTTAGAAAATGATACAGTGCTGAGGCCGGTAAAATGTGCCGAACCGATTTCAAGATCTAAATTATAATCTCGTTTTGCTTTTAATTTGGCATTGGTTATTTCATGCTGCAATACGGCTTCCCGTTTACTATAGCCGATGTAACCAAAAATGAGGAGAAGAACAACAAAAGAGGCAAAAACAATACCCGCTACACGGATATATTTGGGGTTAAGGCGATGCATCAAAAAAATTTTATCCAAAACTAAACTAAATCTTATCCGATACAAACGTCGGGATAAGCAAAATGTTTCCTTATTGGAATGGGCAACAAAAATCAATATCAATTTACACTACCGTACCTTTTGGCTGCGGGCGATATTGTTCTTCGTTTAACGCCCAGGGCGAGCGTTCTGTGGGTTCGCCGTAAGCCATGGTCCCTAAACACAGTTTCGAAACGGTCATTCCGGTATTTCCAAATCTTATAAAATCCACATAGGTTATTTTTTCACGTTCTATAAATCCCCCTTTTTGCCGGTTTTAATATTTGCCAATAAATAATTTACAGAATTGTATTTTTTTTATCCTGATAGTCAAAAATTGCAATTGAATATATGATGGATTTGGAAAAAAAGGACAGTTTGAATAAAAAATTTAATAATTATTTCATATTATTTACATAAATGTGTCATTGTAACACAATTGTTTTGGTTTTTATGGTTGAAATAAAATATATTTGCACCTTCATTACGGTAAGTTTCTATGCTTACCTATTGTGATAAGGTTTAGGTTAAAGCCCCCAAACTGCGAGAGTAAGGGGGCTTTTATTTTACCAATATTTTACCCCGATGGGGTAAAGGGAAGAACTCTTTAAGTGTTGCACCCCGTTTAAATGTCGAAGCGGTTTGTGTACCAATATTTTACCCCAGAGGATGGGGTAAATAAAAAAGGCGCCGAAGGCGCCATATATTCATATAATGATGCATTTAACAGGCCATACAATGCTGTTCATTTGCAGTAAGTTTATTTACCATATCTTTCAAAATAACGCGTGCCCGGTGAAGCGTTGTACGCGATAATATTTCCGTCATGCCGAGGGTATTGCCGATTTCCTGGTGTGAATAACCTTCAATAGCATACATATTAAATACCGAACGATAAGTTTGTGGCAGCTTTTGAATAATATTCATCAAATCTTTTACCTCCAACCCGTGAGCATTGTAGCCGTTGCCGATGAAGGGGTTGTCATCAGTAAAATCTTCGGTCAAAACCATTGGCTTCAGCTTGCGGTAACGGGATATAGCACAATGTACCATAATGCGGCGGATCCATCCTTCCAGGTTACCCTCCCCGCGGTATTTGTGTACGTTATTAAACATTTTTATAAAACCCTCCTGTAATATATCCTGGGCCTCATCACGGTCATGTGCATAACGCATACAAACGCCAAGCATTCTCGGCGCTAACGTTTTATATAAAAGCTCCTGTTGTTTACGGTCGTTTTTTAGGCAGCCTTCCCACATTTCAGCTAAACGGTTATCGGTAGTGATCATCTTGCTATGTTTTGTATGACCATGCCAATATTGATACCCGTATTGTAATTAACTTATTATCAAATAATTATAAAAATAGTGTTGTACGAAACCGTTCGTTTTCGTACGGTTGGTGACTCAAAGGCGGACGATTTTGAGCTAAATTTGTCGTTTTCGGGCGTTTATCGTGATTTTATCGTCCAACGATGAGTCGTTGGCGGCTTGTTTATTGAGTGTTTACATGGTTCAGAGGCTCAAAATGGCCTTTTAGGATAGTTAAAAAATGTTAAATGTTTGGATGTGGGTTGATTTTACATTTCAATGAAATTTAATCTAACTTGAGTTATTTTTGTTTAGTCAGTTTATTGGCAAGAAATAAATAAAGAGATGGCTCACCTGAAGAACGTTAAAGTTTTTATTGAGGAATTAGTTAATACTTTCCCCGAAATAAGGGATGAGGTTTTTGAGGAAGATTATCAAGGAGTGCTCACTTGGCAGATTGGATGTTTCGAAAGATTTACTCAAAAAGCGGTAAATAATAACGATTTAGCTACTGTTAAAAGATGTCTTGATTTTGTAGAACTAAATATGAATGCTGTCCAATTTAAAATTGAGAATTCACTTGTAATTTCTTATCTAGGTAAATTGAATTTTAAGGAAAACCAAAATGTTGAAAAATCACTTCCTGTTTCACTAAAAGACATCATCTCAGAATTGAACAATTATTATTTATCACTTTCTAAAGACGAAAAACTAAACAGGTTCTTAAAAGACTTGGATTCATAAGATTAGTGGTCCTTTATCCAATGTTTCAATAGCAATTCTTTTCCCTACCTTTGCGCCATCCGGGATAAAAACCCGGCAACCCGATGATCAAAGAAATAGAAATTGTATGCCTGCCCGGGCAACAGAAAGATGACACAGTTTTAAAAAAATTAGCGGCGTCATCACTAAATATATCTCCACATATATCTCCACAAAAAATATCAGCAATAAAAATCCTTAAACGGTCTATCGATGCGCGCGGCCGCAAGGTGGTTTACCGCATGCAGGTACAGGTTTTTATTGAAGAGGTTTATGTTCCCGAAGCGTTTTCTATAAAATATCCGTATGTAAAAACTTCGAAACCGATCATTATAGTTGGTGCAGGTCCTGCCGGATTATTTGCAGCATTGCAATGTATCGAACTCGGATTAAAACCAATTATTTTAGAGCGTGGCAAGGATGTAAAACAACGCAGGCGCGATTTAGCCAATATCAATAAACAGGGACTGGTTAACCCCGAATCAAACTATTGTTTTGGTGAAGGCGGTGCGGGTACCTATTCGGATGGTAAATTGTACACCCGCTCTACAAAACGCGGCGACGTAAATGCCGTGTTAAAAACCTTCGTGGCCCATGGGGCGACAGAAGATATTTTGATAGATGCCCGTCCGCACATAGGCACCAATAAACTGCCGCAGATTATAACCTCGATTGCCGAAAGCATCTTAAATGCAGGCGGCGAAATTCATTTTGATACCAAAGTAATAAAGTTGGTGGTTGAGTTTGGTAAGATAAAAGGAGTTGAGATGGCCTCAGGTGAAAAGATGATGTCTGATGCGGTTATATTAGCGACAGGCCATTCCGCAAGGGATATTTTTGAAATGCTGCACCGGCAAAACATTTTAATAGAGGCCAAGCCATTCGCCCTGGGCGTGCGGATTGAACATCCACAAGAGATTATTGATCAGGCACAATATCACTGCGAACATCGCGGTCCCAATTTGCCGCCATCATATTACAACCTGGTTGAACAGGTAGATAACCGTGGGGTATTCTCATTCTGTATGTGCCCGGGCGGCATTATAGCACCTTGCGCCACGGAAGCTGACGAAATTGTGGTAAATGGCTGGAGTCCCTCAAAACGTAATAACCCGTTTGCAAATTCGGGTACAGTGGTACAGGTGAATTTAGAGGATGTAACCGGCGATGATAATGATCCGCTAAAAATGCTCCGCTTTCAGCAGCGGGTGGAGATGGCAGCTTTCAACGCAGGCGGCGGTAACCTGGTTGCGCCGGCGCAGCGAATGATTGATTTTGCCGAAAACCGTATTTCTACTGATCTGCCCCTAAACTCCTATCTCCCGGGTACAAAAAGTACTGTCCTAAAAGAGATTTTGCCTGGCTGGATTAATGAACGTTTAAGGAAAGCGCTGCCTGCTTTTGGTAAAAAGATGAAAGGTTATTATACCAACGAGGCAATTTTGGTTGGCGTAGAGTCACGTACCTCATCGCCGGTGAAGATACCGAGGGATAAAGAAACATTGCAGCACCCTCAGGTAACGGGATTGTTTCCGTGTGGCGAAGGCGCGGGGTATGCCGGTGGCATAATTTCTGCTGCGATAGACGGGATCAACTGCGCCCTGGCTGCTTCAAAATTATTATCATGACGATATCTGAAGAACTTAAACAAGAATTAGAAAAGGTTTTGTACGGCGCAGCTTGGTACGGTACGCCTGTTTATTCTATAATTGAACAGGTTAGTTTTGAAGCAGCCTACGAAAAACCGGCAGGTTCTTTACACAACGTTGCTGAAATTGTTTTGCATATGGTATCATGGACAGAAGAGGTTATCGACCGCATGAACGAAATGCAAGCACAAATGCCCTCCAGTGGGGACTGGCCAGATCCGGGCAAACCGGATGAACAAAAATGGCAGAACTATGTCAATGACCTGAAACTGGTTAACGTAAATTTGCTGGGAGTAATTCAAAGCTTTCCTGAAGAAAAATGGAACGATTTGATTAATGACGACCGCGGAAGCGAACCGGTGTTGACCTATAAAGAACTAGTCAATGGTTTGATACAACACCAGGTATACCACGCCGGACAAGTTTCTATATTGAACAGGATTATTAATGGCTGAGAAAAAAACTTTAGTATTAGGCGCAACTCCCAATGAGGCCCGTTACGCAAACCTTGCGGCCAACAGGCTGGTACGAAACGGACACACTATTGTAAACGTTGGCCTTAGAACAGGCGAGGTGGCTGGTGTTCCGATTGAAAGACCCGAAACTATCCATACAGATATAGACACGATAACACTCTATGTGGGCCCGCAGCACCAGGAAGAGTTGTATGATTATATTTTAAAAACCCATCCGCGAAGGATTATATTTAATCCCGGTACCGAAAATTCCGAACTTCGCCGTATGGCGAACGAAAAAGGGATTGAAACAGAATATGCCTGCACCCTGGTACTGTTATCGATAGGGCAGTATTAATTTATAATAAATAATCCGCCCTCAGAAACTATCGGTGATATAACTGTTATATCTACGCGATAAATCTTAATGCCCCGTATGGGGCTACCTATTTGTAGAAAATTTATACAAAATGTGTCCTTTGCCCCGTCAGGTGGCTACCCTAGCCACCTGACGGGGCAAAAATTGATTTTATATTGTTTCTACAAATATGCAGCCCTTAACAGGGCATATAGCAAACGTGAAAGATTTACGAGCAGGTGTTTAACCTGGTGTCGTGTCAATCACAAATTGCGAACAGTCTTGAACTAAGCCAAAAGTGCAACGTCCTGCTTCCAACCGCCGATTAAAAGCTTAATACTATATGTTTTTCAGCTCCTCGCAAATTTCTTTGATGGAGGCACTTATCGGTTTAAACTCCGCGCCGATAGCCTTCTTGATTTTTGAGTTATCATAATTTCGCATCGTTGAAGCTGACTGTGCAGATATTTTATCTATAGACGGGTCCCTGCCCGTAATGGCGGCGATTATTGCCGCGCCGCGCCACACAAGGCCCATCATCCACGCATTTGCATAGAATGATGGTGGCTTAATGTCAAAGTCATTAGCTATCTCCGCAGTAATTTGTTTGTAATCCCGGTTTTCGGCACTAATGATATAACGTTCAGAATGAAGATCGCCATTCATTAAATTGATCATACAAGTCGCGACATCTTCAACATCAACAAAACCCGAACTGCCTAAAGTATAAAACTTAAGGCCGTTGCGAACGGTTTCAAATAATTTACCACTGCCCTCAGTCCTGGCACTTGCTCCAATAATTATAGATGGATTAACTATTACGGCATTTAAGCCCTCAGCAATGCCCCGCCATACTTCCATTTCGCTCACCAGTTTTGATATGGCATAGCCGTCTGTTTCAGTAGCAAGGTCCAGGTGATGGTTTTCCGTTATCAAATCACCGGGTTTTGCCAGCCCTATTGCAGCAACGGAGCTTACGTAAACCAATCGTAAATGTGTTTTCTGCAGGCATAGGTTAACCAGGTTAGCTGTACCCGTTAAATTGGCCGTAATCATTGCATTTTTGTCGGCTTGTTTTAACGATACCCAGGCTGCACAGTGGTAAACCTGTGTAATTCCATTTAACGCATCTTCAAGGGCATAAATATCCATCATATCCGCATCAACCCATTCGATCAGGTCTTGAAACGGAAAGAGTATGGAAGGAATTACCGAGCTGACGCGCTTGGTGCAACGAATGCGCTGACCTTGTTTTGTGAGTTTAATTGCCACTTCGGCTCCTAAAAAACCAGTCGCGCCGGTAACTAATATCATAACGATGTGTAAATGTGCGGATGCACAAATGTGCAGATTTTTTTGTTTTGAATTTTGGGTTTTGAATTTTTACCGGCTAGTCTGGCAACCGAATTTATTTAAGAAATTATTTTATGTCTTATCTCGTCAAAAAACAGTGTCCGCCTTTCCTGCACACATTTTACTGCATACAGATACAATGCGGCACTCCAGGTTTGCCAGTCGACGCCCATCACTTTTCCATCCTGGGATTTTATCCATTCATTAAAACCAAATTCAAGTTTGGGGTCCTGCGCTATTTTAACCAGCTGGGTCAATTCCGCCAACTTTTGTTCTGCCAGCGTGAACTTATTTGCTGCAACCAGGGCCGCCACATAAAATCCGCAGATGAAGGGCCATATCCCACCATTGTGGTAATTGCCGGGCATATTAAAGTTTTCGTATCGTTTATGCCAGTCATCGTCGCCGGGCAACACAAAAGGGAAAAAATTAGGCGGTAATTCAACGGCCAGTTCACCTTTTTGAATCATGAGCGCACATTCATTCTCGACCCATGCTATAATGGCTTCGGCCCGCGACGTTGACGCCAATCCCGAAAGGATGGCCAGACTATTGCCCAAAAGATCAAACCGTTCGCTGTTATATACCTTGTACGACCAAAACGCATAATAGGGCCCGCTTCTTACTCTAAGGCCCTCGTGAACATGATAGGGAATAAACCCGCC
>DASXMZ010000034.1:0-2112 GCA_036495385.1 Mucilaginibacter sp.
ATGGCAAGCCATAAAGAGGGTAGAAAAAGTAAAAAAAAACTGAAGCTCACCCTCTTTACCGCCCTGCGGTAGAGAGGGTCGGCCAGCGTAGCGACGCCGGGGTGAGTCGATTATACGCGACAATACAAGGGTCATTCAAAGTAGTCGTAACCACCGGTTTTTACCACACATCAATTGCTTTTTAGTAAATAAGTTTCTATTATGTTAATATTTATTTTGATATTTATACATACAAGCAAATTCCATGAAACTCAAAAACCTTAAAATCACAGGTTTACTACTTGTTTTATCCTCTATATTTTGGTATAGTTGTGTTCCGCTAAAGGAAGTTGGGGCTTTTTCGGCATGCAGCCAGCAAACCTTGCTGGGATTTAGATTTACTTATGGATATGCTGAATATTGTTCAGACTCGTGTTACGTATTCAATACACACGCCCAATTTTTAAAGGATGTGGAGTGCGACTGCAAACGCGACACCAGTTTAGATACATTGCTCAAAAATGAATTTGCAATTATTGGCGCTTACTATGCCGGATTGAGAAAGCTTTCCGGCGGTTCATTAATTAATTTTGCACCTATCGGCAATTCCATAACCGCCGGTACTTATGGCGGGGTGGTAATTACCTCAACGGAGCAGTCGGTTTTTAATGGCCTTGCAACCGCTGCATCAGATTTGATCACGCTGAGCTATAAAACAAAAGAAATAAAGAAGATCATCGCAAAATATGATAAAACAGCACAAACAGCTTTGGGGATGCTCGCGCTGCATATGGACAACCTGGAGAGCAAGATAAGGGTAATGAACACCTTTTATGGCACCCGGGCAAATGTATTGCTCAAAAATGCGGCGGATGATAGTGAGCGATGGCTCATCATAGCAACCTACAAGCAAAAGACCAGAGAATTTGCGTCGGAGGCAAAGGTGTATGATAATTTTCAAAAAACAATAAAAACGATCATCAAAGGTGATTCGTTGCTTAGTGCCCATATCACCAATTTGAATGACGACTCCTTTAAAAAGAAGATACTGGTGATAGCAGGCGATATTAGTTATTTAAGTAGCAATTCAAACGATTAAATAAAATGGGTACTGCAGCAGATGCGACTTTCGCAAACCAATTAGGGCATTTTTACGAATCAGTTGGCGACCAGATAGCTAATTATATCAATCAGCATGTTGATACGCTTTCGCAAAGTGACCTCGGTAGTTTATCGGATAGTCAAACAGCTATCTCTAATTATGCCAACCAATTTTTTACCCTGTCGGATAACATTGCGTTCGCTGATTCGGACGGTTACTTCACCCAGATAACCGCAGCAACCGGAGAAATTACGCAGGCATTAAATACCATTGCCGAAACCAACAAAATAATCAACATTGTTGCCGGGGTGATAACCCTTGCCGAAGCTGTAGTTACGGCAAATGGTGGCGGCATAGTTTCGTCATTATCCGGTTTGATCGGAGCAATTAGAACCCATGTGGGCGATTGAGGTTGAGGCTATGGTTTTATGAGCCTCAAAGGCATTTAGCTTAAAAATGTCTGCAACAAACTCGTTTTTTGATGGCCAGCCAAATAAAATATTATTTAATTTTATAGATATCAATGCCGGGCAATATGAAAGATGTGATCACGTCCCAATATAAATCTTCCCTTAAAATGCTGATGGATGTTATTGAAAAGTGTCCGGACTGTGTGTGGGAAGATGATGCCTACGAAAACGCATATTGGCGCATTGTTTATCACTCACTTTTTTACACTGCGTTATACCTGTCAAAAGGCGAACACAACTTTGTGCCTTGGACAAAACATATAAAGTATTACAATAATTTAGGTTTGCTTTCGCATGATAAGAAACCAATTATAATTAATACCATTTATTATAAGGCCGACTTAATGAACTATGCCAAATCTATATTTAACAATCTGGAAACCATGGTGACAGTTGATGTTGATGAAGACAGTGGATTTTATTGGTTGCCCATGAAGAAACCCGAACTCCATATTTATAATATCAGGCACATGCAGCACCATATCGGCCAGTTGATAGAGCGCCTTCATCAAAACGGTATTAGCGGAATAAATTGGATTGAAAGGGGGTGATTTATTGGTA
>DASXMZ010000035.1:0-6186 GCA_036495385.1 Mucilaginibacter sp.
TGACTACACCCGTTTTGTTACGATGGAAGAAGTACTGCGCGAGTATATAAGGGAAGTGAATGTATTTAGAGAACAAAAAAGATTTCATCTTAAAGTAGTTGGTGAACAGGAATTTTTAAAAGGTGATCCATTGGTGTTAATTGACGGAATTCCGCAATTTAATATGGATAAGGTAATGGCTGTAGATCCTTTATCAATAAAAAGGTTAGATGTGGTGCCTCAAACCTATTACTATGGCCCATCAATACAGCAAGGAATATTCAGCTTCACCAGTTATAAAGGCGATGTTGGCGGAGTTGATATTGATCCGCATGCCATTGTAATTGATTATGAAGGAATGCAGATGCAAAGGGTGTTTTATTCGCCGGTTTACCAAACGGATAGCCAAATAAACAGCCCGGTACCCGATTTTAGAAACCTGCTGTTTTGGTCGCCATCGATAAGCGCTAACAGCAACGTTCCGTTATCCTTTTATACATCTGATCAGGAAGGGAAATATATAGGCGTTATACAGGGAATCACAGCTAAAGGCGAGGCTGCCAGCGAGTATTTTACTTTCGAAGTTAAAAATTAAAAGGGTGAGACCAGGTTATAACAATTGTGTTGCGTCAATCTTTTTTCGATTTAAAAACTAACAGATAAATTTCCTTTTTATCGGGCGTATCGAATTTCGATATTTTATTGTAATTGTAAAAGGGTACCGCAATTTCAATTTGGGTCGACATAAAAGAACCGCCGAGAATTTTCTCTGCTTCATCAATTGTATAAAGGCTTCCTTTTATACTGAAAACAAATCCATAATTGGATTTCCGGAGATTGGCCATCGTAACTTTTCTGTCGTTAACATCAAATGTTATGGGGATATTATAAATAACATTTACCAGTCGACCGTTATATATACCGGGCTTCCAATCAGGCGATTGCTCGATCACTTTCACCGCTTCCGCTTCACACCCCGCACCTATGCAGTTCACAGGAGTAACCCGAGTTATTTCCCCCTCTTTGTTAACAACAAATGATACTACGACTCGACCGGTAATGCCAATTAAATTGGCTATGTCAGAGTAATGTACATTTTGGCTGATATAATTATAAAAGCTTCTCGTTCCACCGGGAAACTCAGGTACTCGGTCTGGTATCGAATCTTCTGTAATCAGAGCATCAGGTAAAGGAGTCTGAGCAAAGGTTAATTTGGAGATAAGGATTAGGAAAAACAACAAATAAATATGTTTCATACCGTAAATATAAAATATTCGACAATTTTTACAATACGTAGGATTGGCTTTTTTGCCCATTTTACTTCTTCACATGCACCCTGTTCCCAACCTCATAAGCCATAGTCATATATTTTTTAGTTTGCCCGATCAATTTGAATGACATTTTATTAAAACAGTTTCAATTCATCAATGATGCTTAAAAAATACCAGATATACCTGTTTGACGACATGATATACTGCAAAAGCAAAGAATAAAATAGCTATACTGGTGTTAATCACTTTGGTACTCAATTCAAATTTGCTCTGTACATATGTGGCAAATTTGGCGTATAAAAAAAGGGCCAGAAATGCACCGCATGCAGAGCCTACACTGAATATAACCATTGCAAGGCTCCCGGTAAGTATCCATTCATGTGTAATAAGATAGGTGCCGGTAATCATCCAGAAAGGAATTTGCACCGGGTTTAATAAACCAAGCAAGATCCCATATTTTATACTATCGTGTTCGGAGTATTTTTCTTCGGGCTGCTTTTTTCTGTGTATCCAGGTTATTGTTCCCAAAACCCCGAATAAAACAACCATCACCCAATCAATAATGGTATCGAGTCTTACCTGTTGCGACAGCCACTCTGCGGCATGCATAATAACATACGTAAAAAAGAGCTCCACACACGAAAACGCTGTGATAAATTGCAGCGCCTGTTTCATGCCCCTGTTTATAGTTATTCGTACCAACGTAAGGTTGATATTTCCCGGGGGGATATACCCGATACAGTTTGCAATAAGGCCGATAAAAAAAGTAAGAAATATCATTCGATAAAAGTAAAAGGTTTAGCGTAAATAATAATATGATCTTTTTGTTAGTAGTTTTATAGCGGTACTTTTATTTACTTCCTTTGAATTTATTTTATGAAAAGACGTTCATTTTTAAAAACCTCGGTAATAACAACCGCCGCGGGAGCGATAATTCCGCATATTAATATGGCCGCAGAAACTTTTAAAACCGGCAATCGTCAATTTTACGAACTCAGGGTTTATACTTTAAAAAATGACCAGCAGCAAAAGCTGGTAGAAGACTATTTTAAAGATGCGTTGATACCGGCGTTAAACCACCTGGGGAGTAAAAATATCGGCGTGTTTATTGAGCTGAAGCCCGTTGGTCAAACCAAAATATATACTTTGATCCCTTATAACTCTCTCAACGATTTTTTAACCGTTCAGAATAAACTGGCAAGTGATACCGTTTACCAGCAGCAGGGCGTCCCGTATTTGAATGCCCCCGCCGGTGATCCCGCCTACGAGCGGATAGAAAGCTCTCTGCTCGAAGCCTTTGTACACATGCCAAAAATGGATGCACCCGAACCAAAGCCCCGCATATTTGAGTTACGAAGGTATGAGCATGCCACCGAAAGCGCCGGAAAAAAGAAGCTGGAAATGTTTAACGATGCCGGTGAAATAGATGTTTTTAAACGCCTTGGCTTCAGGCCGGTATTTTTTGGTGAAACGCTTATCGGCGAACTCCGACCGAACCTGATTTATATGATAACTTTTGATGACATGACAGCGCACGATAGTCATTGGAAGGCATTCGGCAGCGATCCGGAGTGGAAAAAAATAAGTGCAATATCTGATTACTCCGACGCAAAGCTGGTATCGCACATTACTTCCACATTTTTGAGCCCAGCGGCGTGTTCACAAATCTGATTGTATCAAATTAGTTTCAAAGTTGTTTTACAGGCATTATACACTATATTTAAACCTCATAACTTTAGGCTAAACATATTTATCACGATATAATCAGGATTTGTAAAGATTAAACCCATCATAATGAAATTGAAAAACGCATTGCTTTGCGCTATGGTATTAGTAGCATTTAAAACACAAGCCCAGTTAGGTACAGTTAAAGAAACTTTTACACGCGCCGACTCATTGCGCGGTTATTTAACTCCTTTGCGTACTTGCTATGATATTGATTACTATCACCTGGATGTTAAGTTTGACATTGCTGATAAGTCCATCAACGGCAGCAACCTCTTTAAATTTACTGCCGTGGAGGATTTTACAAAACTGCAGTTTGACCTCTTTGCCAATTTAAAGGTTGAAAAAGTTGTTTATAAAGGCGCCGAACTGCCGTACACACGGGAATACAACGCCGTATTTGTTACCTTTCCCAAAACCATTCAAAAAGGCAGTAAAGACGAGTTTACGGTATATTATTCGGGTCATCCAACAATTGCCAAACGCGCACCATGGGATGGCGGGGTGGTGTTTACCAAAGACTCGCTGGGCAATCCATGGGTTGCAACAGCATGCCAGGGTGTAGGCGCAAGCATATGGTGGCCCAATAAAGACCATCAGTATGATGAAGTTGACAGTGCGCTCATCAGTATAAGCGTGCCCGATACTTTGCAGGATGTATCAAACGGACGGTTGCGAAAAGTTACCAATTTAAAAAATGGCTATACCCGGTATGATTGGTTTGTGGCCAACCCGATAAATAACTATGATATTGAAGCCAACATTGGCAAGTACACCCATTTTAGTGATACTTATGATGGTGAGAAGGGCAAATTAACCCTTGACTACTGGGTGTTGAGTTATAACCTGCAGAAAGCAAAAAAGCAGTTTGGCGAAAATGTGAAAGATATGATCAAGGCGTTTGAACATTGGTTCGGGCCTTATCCTTTTTATGAGGACGGCTATAAGCTGATTGAAGCACCTCATTTGGGCATGGAGCACCAAAGCGGAACTGCTTATGGCAATCATTTCGGGAACGGCTATCTTGGGCGTGACCTTTCCGGTACCGGCTGGGGCCTGAAATGGGATTTTATTATAGTTCATGAAAGCGGGCACGAGTGGTTTGGTAATAACATTACTTCAAAAGACCTGGCTGATATGTGGATACATGAAAGTTTCACAAATTATTCGGAATCCTTATTTGTTGAACAACGATACGGCAAGCAAGCCGGACAGGAATATGTGCACGGTACGCGTTTCCTGATCAGGAATGATGCGCCGATTGTAGGTTTCTATAACGTGAATAAAGAAGGATCGGGCGATATGTATTATAAAGGCGGGAATTTGCTTAACATGGTAAGGACAATAATTAACGATGATGAAAAATGGCGCGGCATATTGCGCGGGTTAAACAAAACCTTTTATCATAAAACCGTAACGTACGATGATATTGTTGATTACATCGCCGATAAATCAGGCAAAGATCTTAAACCTGTATTTGAGCAGTACCTTAAATACAAGAATCTCCCGATATTAAATTTTATGTTCAGCAAGGGCAAATTGTATTGCCGCTGGATAGCAGATGTAAAAGGTTTTAATATGCCGGTGAAAGTACGAACAAAAGGAGGCGAATACCTGTTTATTAAACCAACAACCCGTTTTGAGCCTGTTGATATCAAAGGCGCTACAAAAGAGAATATTGAGGTTGATACCTTTAATTATTATATTGGGGTACTGGTGGATTAGCCCCCCGGCCCCCTAAAGGGGGAGTTTTTAATTTTGAACGTCGAAGATACTTCATCATTCGGCGTTCGAAATTCGGTGTTCGATATTAAATGACCAACTTTAATTATTTTAAAATTCGCCGTAACTTAATTGGTGATATTGTCGTCTTATCAAAAAACTGATAATCTATGAAATCATTAACTAAAATTTTATTGGCTGCTTTGCTTGTCACAGTAACAGGCTTTGCCATTGCGAAGCCGAATTCAACAGCAAAACTTAGCGCTTCTGACATCGTTGATCGTCATCTTTCCGGTTTTAATGCTGTAAATATTGCAGGTCCGTTTGATGTAAAAATTACCCAGGGCGCAACCGAATCGGTAAAAGTGGAAGCGCCGGCTGATGCGATGGATCATATTTTGACCGAAGTAAATAACGGCGTACTAAAAATATACAGTAAACACGATTATTTTCACTGGGGTGATTTGTTCGGTCATAAAAAAATATTGGTATATGTTACCATAAAAGATGTAAACAGTGTTAATATCTCCGGTTCCGGCGATGCCTATTTCAAAGATGGCCTTACTGCCAATTCTTTGCGGTTAAGTATAAGCGGATCGGGTGACATGAGCGGTAAAGTAGACGTAAAAATCCTGGAAAGCAGTATTTCAGGCTCCGGCGATATGAAATTATCAGGTCGTGCCGAAAATTCAACAGTAAAGGTAGTAGGTTCGGGAGATTTTACCGCACGAGACCTACTAACTGTAAATTCGTCGGTGCGTGTTTCAGGTTCGGGTGATGCAGAAATAAATGCCAGCGAAAAAGTTGACGCTGCGGTAAATGGCTCCGGTGATGTTCACTACACCGGCGCTGCCAGGAATATAAACAGCTCCAAAAGCGGCAGCGGGGATATAAGCCGTTTTTGAGGTTGAGCTGAAAGACCAAAGCCTTAAGAAGGAAAAATTTACCTTTTTTGCTTTTAGCTTTGGTCTTTCTGCTTTCAGCTTTCGCCCGGTTCTCAGTCTTTAAACTTGGCAATCACCTTTCTTCCTAAATCATAGGTTACCCTAAAGACTTCCTGGTTGCTGGTGTAGCCGGGGGTACGGTGTAAACTGAAAATAAATTGTCCTCTTAATCCGTGCGCGGTAAATGGGGTGATGATAAAATCAAGGCGATCGTAAAAATGCTTGGTATAAAAGGAGTCGCCGTAGTTAATGTGCGAGCCCTGGCCATCATAAAATTCATCAAATATCGCAAACCGCCCATAGCCGGCGTAAAGACTGGCTACAAAGCCGAGGGGTGTTTGCAAGGCGTCCACACCGCGGGTACGCTCTAAGGACATCATCCCGCCGGCTTCAATTGACAGGGAATCCAATAAATGCTGTTTTTTGCTGAAATCAAGTCCGAACCGTAACTGTGCTCCGCCGTTATCTTGTATATGGTCATTTGGTGTAAGTATGGCGGCACCGGCGTTATGCTCAAGCATAAAGTAATGAACTATATAGAACGG
>DASXMZ010000036.1:0-3423 GCA_036495385.1 Mucilaginibacter sp.
CCGCCTATTACCTTATCATATTTTTCCTTTTCGACGGGTACGCTTTCGCCTGTCAGCATAGCTTCATCAACTGAAGCGTTACCGGATAGCACTTCACCATCGACAGGTATCTTATCTCCCTGGTTTACCAAAAGCGTATCGCCGGGACGAACTTCCTTAGCGCTGATTACTTCCACACTGCCGTTAACTACCCGGTTGGCGTTTACCTGCTGAATTTTTACAAGGTCCTTCACCGCCGAAGTAGTTTGCGTAACCGATCGCTTTTCAAACACATTACCCAGCAAAACGAGTGTGATTATTGTAGCACAGGTTTCGTAAAACTGGTAATGTTCACCCAGGTTTTCAATAGTACCTATCAGGCTATATATAAAAGCGGCTGAAGAGCCCACAAATATCAGCACATCCATGTTGGGCACGCCACCTCGTATAGAATTGATTGCGCTTTTGCCAAAATGCTGACATCCAACCAAAAAAACTGGTAAACATAAAAGCAATTGTACCATAGGCAGATGTAAAAAGTGCCATGGCAAAATCATATGCAGCAACAAGGGAACGGTTAATATAGCGCAGAAAATAAATTTGTTTTCTACCTTTTCATAAAACGGAGTAATCTGCGTAGCGGGGTCATCAACCACTTTATAGCCTAAACCTTCTATGTCCTTCTTTATAACCGCCAGGTCGGCACCATTATCACTTGAAAACTTTACCTCTTCGCTTGCAAAGTCGACGTGTATATTTTGTAAGCCTTTTTTTTCCAGTAGTTTATGCACCGACATAGCGCAGTTGTTACAGTGCATCCCGGTTACATTCAGTTCAATTAATTGTTCGGCCATGTTACAAAAATACCTATCGAATAAACATAACGGGTAAGCGGATTGTAATATTAAGTGTTAGGTTGTTGTAAGGTTGTAAAGTTAGAATGTTGTAAAGTTTTAAGGGAGGATTTGCATAACATTTCAACTTTACAACCTTACAACATTCCAACTTTTCCAAACAAATCAAAAAAGACTTTGCAAATAGGCGGGAGATTCTTATTTTTGTGACCTCCAAACGGTAGATGTAGCTCAGTTGGTTAGAGCATCGGTTTGTGGTACCGAGGGTCGTGGGTTCGAGCCCCATCATTTACCCCTTTTCTAAAAAGCCTTTTTACAGTAGTAAAAGGGCTTTTTTTATGCCCTCAGGGCAGATTTTCGATAAAATTCTAATTCGTCAGTTGAAAGCTGATGCGTTGTGTTAAACACGAAAAACTGCCCAACTTGACGAAAATGTTTTACAAATGTTTTACAACGGATTTCGTCGGTATGGCTACAATCAAGGAAGTGGTTCTCAAACACCACAAAAAAGAAGACGGTACTTATAATATTAAGTATCGATTGACTCACAATCGAAAAATAACTTACATAAACACTAACCATTTCGTGAGTGAGAAGCAACTTAAAAAAGACTTTTCTGTAAGAGACAAATTTTTGATTTCCGTAATTTCAACCGAAATCGCAAAATACCGAATGAGGTTGCTAGAGCTGGATAGTGTGCTAATACATGTAGACGTAAAGCAATTAGCAAATCGGTTGACTCAACCCGATGAAAATTTCGTAATTGATATTGTTGCTTTTGCAAGGCAATATGTAAGCGAACTGATAGAGCAGGGTAGGAAAGGGACTGCTTATCCGATATTAACCGTTGCAAATAGCTTGTGTGATTATTTCGGAAGTCAAAAAGTCGAGATAGACCGAATAAATTCGATAATGTTGCCCGACTATGAAAGGTACCTGAGAAAGGAAAGAAAGTTCAAACGTAAAAATCAATTTGGCAAAGATGTTAACTACGTTAGCAAGGGGCTTTCTGATTCGGGTCTACATAATCACATGCGTGACCTTAGAACCCTTTTCAACGCGGCAAGGGACAGGTTTAATGATGAAGACAGAGACTTGATCAGGATCAAGCACTACCCCTTTAAAAAACATAAAGTAATCGAGGCTCCGATGACTGCAAAAAGAGCATTAAGTGTCGAACAGATAGTTAAAATCCTCGAATTTAAATGCACTCCAGGTTCACGTGCAGAATTAGCAAAGGAAATCTTTCTTCTATCATTTTATATGTGCGGTATGAACGCTAAAGATATCTATGACCTTAGCCAATCGTCCATTGTGAAAAACAGGGTTAATTATAATAGGTCAAAAACCAGAAAACGAAGGAAGGATAGTGCTTTTATAAGCATAAATCTTATTTCAGCAGCATCCCCACTATTGCTCAAATATATAAACCGACTCCGAGACAGATATGCGGAATCCAGTAACTTTAATAAAGCATTGAATAAAGGGTTGAAAGAAATCGGGGATGTGATAGGTATTCCCTCATTGACTGTGTATTGTGCTCGTCATTCATTTGGTAGTATAGCCCGGAATGAATGCCGGTTTTCGAAGGACGATGTAGCATTTGCTCTAAATCACATTGATCACACAACAAAAACGACAGATATTTATATTAAGCCGGATTGGCGGATAATTGATGATGTCCAGTTTAAGGTTGTGTCGTTGTTAAACATAAGGAAAGACAAGCATTAACAGCCTCGTCCAACATTTAGTCCCCTACCGGGTACAGTGGCATTTTTAAACAGGTAAGTACATATTTTCCTGGGTATATACCTCATGTGATCCCGTAATCAAGATACAATAGTAGTTTTAACGGCAAAATTATTTGACAACCTACCACCCAGCCACCAAAGATTTATTTTACTGAAACATACTAACTCATTGCCCGCTTAAACAACCGGCAGCAGCAAACAGCAAAACTGTCAAGGCTGGGCTTCAAAAAATAAACACGGCCCAT
The DNA here is from genome assembly GCA_036495385.1 of Mucilaginibacter sp. Taxonomy (GTDB): domain Bacteria; phylum Bacteroidota; class Bacteroidia; order Sphingobacteriales; family Sphingobacteriaceae; genus Mucilaginibacter. The sequence goes on from DASXMZ010000036.1 coordinate 2,830, forward strand.
TTATGTAGCCTTTACAGTTTTGTTGTGCGGCTAATTTTGTGGTTGCGGTGCAATGGGGCTTTTAGAATTCCGGCAGGTGTAAGCGACAGCATACTCCTGCAAAGAGGCGAGGCTGGCGGCGAATGGAATATAGCGCAATAGCGCGTGATGCAATGAGGCGCCTGCCGCAGTCCGCTCGTTCGTTAATTGTTCTACATTAACAACAAAACAGTTTTACGATAATAAATTTTGCGGTTTACCTTGCAATTCCATATTTAAATCCTCGTTCAGTTTCCGTATTGCTTCGTTATCCTTTTCCAGTTCATATTGACGATAAAGTGCATGGGCTAATTCCACTTGCAAAGTCACGGCAGTATTTCCCAAAGTTACCAGGCGATAATAAAAGTGCGGCGGCATACCATCAGGTTTGATTTCCGCTACGATTTTCGAAACATCATCCATCGCATAGTTAATCAGCCTTTTATCCCTGCCATCATTGTACAAAAACAACTCCGGTTCGATCTCATAGAACTTAGCCAGCTTTAATGCTTGTTTAGGGGACAGGTCGGATAGTGAATGTTCAAGACCGTTATAATCTTCTTCCGTTATCTCTAA
>DASXMZ010000037.1:0-10179 GCA_036495385.1 Mucilaginibacter sp.
CGGTGCGGTAACTACAGTGTCTTCTGTCTTTGCGGTTACTTCTTTTTTGGCGGTGTCTTTTTTTACAGCCAGGGTTTTATTTGAGCCACTTGAATTACAGTTAGAAAAAAGGACGATTGATGATAAAAGGAATACAGCAGAAAGAATAATTTTTTTAAATTTCATATTAATATTGTTTGTGGAAAACCGCAGGCGCAAAGTAACGTTTTTTTATGCGGTCATTATACTGAATTTTGCAAACTTTTGTTGTTTAAAAAAACCTTTTTTTTCAAGCGGATACTTATGATAGTAATCGTTAAAATATTACCTGTTAGTTTTTATTTTCGAAAATTTCCCGAAAACGCCCAGCGGCAACTTCGGCCCAGAGGTTGCCTGCAGGTAAAGCTCCCCGGTTTCGAGATTTTGCACCTGTGGAAAAGCACTCTTTATCAAATTTTCTATTATCACAGATGAAAAGCCCAGGGAATAGGTATTCAGGATTAGAAAATGTTCATCGGGATCGAGCAATTGCATAACATCCTGCATCATTTCATTTATGTTATCTTCCAGCTTCCATTTTTCTCCGCTGGGCCCGTGACCATAAGCAGGTGGGTCGAGGATGATGCCATTATATTTTTTCCCACGTTTTAATTCGCGCTTTACAAATTTCAGGGCATCCTCAACTACCCATCGTATCTGGCTTAAGCCCGATAATTCCTGGTTTTCATTAGCCCAGGTGACTACCTGTTTTATCGAATCCACGTGAGTGGTATCTGCTCCGGCGGCTTGCGAAATTAATGAGGCGCCACCAGTATATGCAAACAGGTTAAGCACTTTTGGCGAAGGAGTCGTGAACTTTTTTATGCTCTGGCTAATATAATCCCAGTTAACCGCCTGTTCAGGAAAAACGCCAAGGTGTTTAAATGAGGTTAACGCAAGTCGTAATTTAATACCTGCTTCGGGGTTTTTATATTCTATATGCCAGCGGTCGGGTATTGACGGGTTCTTTTTTATCCATTCGCCGGATGTAGCAGACCGGCCCTTAAATTTAATGTGATGTAAACGCTGCCACTCTGCATTGCTTAAAGCTTTGCTCCAAACAGCCTGAGGTTCGGGGCGTATCAATATGATATTTCCAAAACGTTCCAGTTTTTCAAAGTCGCCGCAATCAATCAGCTCATAATCTTTCCAGTGTGTTGGGGTAAGGAGGTGAATGGTGAGTGGTGAGTGGCGAGTGGTCATTTGATATCGAGTCAATTGCACACAGTGAAAAGTTATCTTGATGTTGTCTGACGCGCTTGAACTAGGTGCAAATATAAAAATTACTTCAACGCTATTCTACTTATCTACTCACAATTCACTTCTCACTATTCACAACTCACTATCACAACTTCTCCCTCGCTGCCCGCATAAATTTACTGGCAAATACAAATTCGTTCAGCTCTTTATTATCGGTATGTGCAATGTCGTGGTTGGTTCCTTCCCACCATTTTTTTCCATTGTGCAAAAACATGATATGGTCGCCAATACCCATTACCGAATTCATATCATGGGTAACAATTACAGTGGTGGTTTGGTATTCATCTGTAATGTCATTGATCAGGTTATCTATAACAATAGCCGTTTTAGGGTCGAGGCCCGAATTTGGTTCGTCGACAAATAAATATTTCGGCTGCATCGATATAGCCCGGGCGATGCCAACGCGCTTTTTCATGCCGCCCGAAAGTTCTGAAGGGTATAATTTGTTAGTGCCCTTGAGGTTTACTTTTTCGAGACAAAAGTTTGCCCGGTCAAGTTTTTCGTGCTTTGACATATCGGTAAACAAATTGAGCGGAAAAATAATATTTTGCTCAACCGTCATGGAATCGAACAGCGCCGAGTTTTGAAATAGCATGCCAATATGTTTGCGAATGGGTACGCGGCCCTCAAAGTGCATTTCTGTAAAATTGACACCATCATAGAATACCTTTCCTTCGGTAGGCTCGTGCAAGCCAACAATGCATTTTAATAACGTGGTTTTTCCTGATCCGGAGCTGCCGATAATAAGATTATTTTTACCAGGCTTAAAAGTTGCCGTTATGTCGCGGAGCACCTCGTTTTCTCCGAATGTTTTACTGATGTTTTGAATTTCTATCATAGCAGCAATTCAGAAATAATCAAATCGGCAAATAAAATCATCACACAGCTATAAACAACACCACGGGTAGCGGCCTGTCCCACTTGAAGCGCACCCCCTGAGGTATAAAAACCCTGGTACGAGCAAATGGAAGTTATGATGAAACCAAATACTATGGCTTTTACTGCACAAACTGTAACGATTACGGTGTTGAAACCTTCGGTTAAGCCGGTTACATAGTCGGCAGTTGAAACTTCGTTTGATACCGCGCAAGCCAGATATCCCCCCAATAAACCAAGGCAAACGGAAACAATTACCAGCAGCGGGATCATTGTTACACCGGTAATTACCTTTGGCGAAATAAGATAACCCGGAGCATTTACGCCCATAATCTCGAGTGCGTCTATTTGTTCGGTCACCCGCATGGTGCCAATTTGAGAAGCAAGGCTTGAACCGATGCGACCAGCCAACACCAGGGCTGTTATAGTGGGACTAAATTCCAGGATGGTTGAATCGCGCGTAATACCGCCTACCACCGACTTGGGAATAAAATCGCTGATTAGCTGAAAAGCGGTCTGGATGGTTGCCACAGCACCGATAAATACAGAAATTATGGTTACAATACCCAGCGAGCCGATGCCCTGCGAAACCATTTCACGCATAATTTCGGTCCAGTAAACGCTAAACTTTTCAGGCTTTCGGAAACTTAAACGCAATAAAAGTATGTATCTTCCTAAACTGGTAAACATTTATGAGCTATTGTCGGGCTAAAAATACCATTTTTTAACATAGAAAATATTACTATCACAACTGGGAAATAAATATCCCCTGTTAGAGACGCGATGTAAGCGTCTCTACGATTTCTTTACAAGATATTTTACCCGCAGCTGCCTCACAAAACGCAACCCTCGCTGCAATAAATTACCCTTCCTGTTTTTCAGGAAATATTTGATAGCCTGGTAGGCCTGCTGATGTTCTTTTATTTCGTGGGGAAATTGTGTGACAGCTCTTTTTGATATATGTACATGGTAGGTGCTCTCATGGTTTGAGTGCACACCACTGCCGTCATGACCTATATTATGCACCAGGGAAGTCGAAGGGTTTAAGGTTAGCCCTCCCTTTAAAAAAATAGAGGCATACCAGCGTATCGCCCATGAGTTATTTTTTCCCGCTTTAAACTCTTGCATTTGCTTCCAAAAATTCATGCAACCGTCAATGGAAAATTGTTCTACTTTTTTTGTATCGAATTGCGACGTCAGTTTGTCGATATCGGGTTCAAAGTTTTTCCAGGCACGTGCCCAGGTAGCCCAGCCCCAGCTTGTTGCAGCCCGGTAAAAAAAAGTGTCTGGCAGACCTTTTTTATCCAGATCGTACATATAGGCCCCTATATGCATTACCTTTTCCCGATCAGCATAACGGGTTAATGCTTCATTAAAATATTGCAGGGTGTAGATTGATGATAACAGGTCATCCTCAAATACGATTACCTTTCCATATTCATTCACCAACTGTGTAACCCCGCCGATGATAGAATCGGCTAATCCAAGGTTCTCTTTACGGGCTATCACTTTTACCGCTTTAAAACCTGTTACTTCTTTTATCAGCAGCCGAACCTCATCAACTTTCGCCCTGTCCGTGTCTGCTTTTGCGCCGTCGGAGAATATGTATAGTCTTGAATCTTCGGCCAATAAATTTTTTTGCAAATAACTAAGCGTACGGCGTGTGTGCTCGGGCCTGTTGTAAACGAATAAGGCTATCGGGGCCAGGTTTTGCATGATGATAGAGCGCTAATTTTCTCTAATTTATACGAATTTCACGAATTCTTATTAAGGACGCTAATTGACCTATGGAAATCGCTTTTAAAATTTATTGCCAATTTTGGCTAAAGCCTCTTTTCGATTGTTATTCTTCCCGCCTCATAAATGGGACGGCAATGAATTTAGACACTCAAATTTTTTCATTCATTGCCGTTTGGCTTCAGCCAACGGCGAAATTGGAATGATTAGGATGGCTTCAGCCTCACATTTTAAAAGCGATTTCCCAGCTAATTGACCAATTAGTATTACAGCTGTTCAAATTTTTTTTGTTAATGAAATATTTCTAATTGCTGATCAGCTTTTTTACAAAGCACGGTATAAGCATTTGCAAATTGCTCATTCATTTTTTTACCAAAAATTTTACCCAGATTACTTTTTATGGCAAACTCAGCGGTAATTTTAATATCTGTTAAAAAGCTTTTCGGTTTTTTTTGATTTACATAGGTGTTAAACCTGGTTACTTCGGGCTCAATCATCGATGTCAGGTCCTTTTCAATTTCAAAGCCCTCGGTACGCAGTAAATAGCGCAGCGAGGTTGGGGTATAAACATTAATATGCCCATAAGCCAAAAAATGCCTAATGCGGCTGTCGACGCCGGCTTTATAATCCTTTGGCACCTCAATAACACAGTATTTTGCCACCCTTTTTATTTCACGGAGCAGCATCCGTTCGTGTTCAACGTGCTCCAGCACGTGCGAAAGAATAATCAGATCAAAACTATTATCATCAAATGGCAAACGGTAACCATCAAATATTTGAACAGATTTGAGATTGCTGATATTTCTCGACTGAATATGTTTTACGCCACTTTCTGAAATTTCAACCGCATAGTATTCCGGTGCAAAATTCTGATCAGCAAGGAGCTTTAATATACTTCCATCACCGGCACCGACTTCAAGCACTTTTTTAAAGTTGTGGTTTTTGCAAACGTCAATAATATGCTGCGCCTTATATTTAGCGCCCAGCATCCGCCATGCCTCATCGTGCTTTTCATAAAATTCGTCGTAAGCGGTTTTAACGCTTCCGCTGATGATCTGTTCAGTCATGTTAGATACCTAAGCAGTTGTTGGTTTTGTAAAAAACTGAAGTTGATTTCAGGTAAAATAGACCTGGTGAAATACCGCTGAATGATAAATGTTTAAACCCGCTGTCAAGCAAAAAGTTTACACCTTCTTTATAAAAATCGCGCTCCGAGTCATCCAAAACAATTACGCCATTAGCCGATAATGCGTTAATTCCCTGTATGCAGCAATTTACCCTGTCGCGGCCATCAACAATAATAATATCAAATTTTTCATTTAGCCCCGCGGGTGTCCGGCAATATTCACCGTCTCTCACCAGTTCGCAAAATATCATTTCGGCGTTTTCAGGTTTAGAATGTATTATTTTATCGTACCAGGCCTTATCATGTTCTACCGAAACGACTTTTCGCGCATGCCTTGCATAAAAGTAGGTTGAATTACCGGAGCCAAATTCAAATACTGAATGATTCTTGCTTAGCCGTTCTTTTATAAAATCAATAAAAGAATAAGTAACCCAGGGAATAGGACTACCATTTTGGTCGACCGGCGAGCGGCTGTCGAAAGCGTTAAACCAGCCCACTTCATCAAGATAGCCTTTGTCGTTAAATGAAAGCAATGTGCGCAGCCTTTTCGGACTTGCAAATACTTTATAAAGTAAGTGGAGTTTACTGCTCATCGTTTAATGATTTTTTTTGCCAACGAAATTAGAAATAATGATTTAAACATCATTACACCCTGGTCGTTAACTTTTGGTATAAATATTACAAAGAAGGTAGCGCTGGCATAAGCAGCCAATGTAGCAATAGCAGCACCCATCATTCCCATTTTTGGTATCAAAATAAGATTTAATACAATATTAACTATCGCACCAAACCCCGTACGGATAAAAGTCACTTTATTAAAATTCTCTGCAATTAAATACTGGCTGCTCGCCGCTCCTAAAAAAACAAACACACCCGACCATATATGTACCGACAATACGGGCGCTGCGTAAGCATACTCCGGCTTATATAATTTGTATATGAGCGGGGCTGCAAAAGTAATCACCAAAGCAGTTGGCACACTTAAATAAACCATCAAATCGTATAAATGTTGTATGCGTTTCCTGTACCTGTTTATATCGTCGCGTTTAGCGTTTAAAATTGCCGGAAATAAAGAGGTTACAATTACAGCGGGTATAAAATTCCAGGCCTCACTAAGCGAAGCAACCGTAGCGTACGCACCTGCTTCTTTAACACCTGACATATTTTGAAGCATGATCTGGTCTATCTTCATATACAATGAAACCATAATGCCCGATATGATTAACGGCCATGAATATAAAAGCAGTTTATTAGCCAGCTTAAAATTAAACGACCAGTTAAAGATGCTTCTTTGCTTACGCTGATAAGTAAAATAATATCCGGCAGACAATAACAGAAAATCGAAGGCGTATGCGTAAACAAAATAAATAAGAGGCTGTTTTGTGAAAATCAACAACAGTTTTATTGCTGCTGATATCAGGTTGCCGATAATTTGCACCTGCATTATATATTTTGATTGTACCTGCGATTGAAAATAGGAGTCGATCACATTAAAAGCCTGGATAATACCAATCACCGAAAGTATAAATACATAGCTATAAGGTGTCCCCTTGGCGGGATAAATCAAATAAGCTACGTAAATAAGCGGGATACAACAAAACCCAGCAAATACCTTCATAGCAAATGAAGTACCCAATATCTGATCGCGGTTTTCGGGATATTGATGGAGTTCTTTAACGATAAACTGATCGAGCCCGAGGGCTGCTATGGCTGAAAAGAAGTAAATATAAACAGTACCGCCGCTTATAATCCCATTGTTCGACCGGCCCAGGTAATTGGCAACGCTTATGCTGACAATCATTTTAATGAGCAAGCTGCCAACCCGGCCTATAAACAGCATCCCCGTATTTTTAAAATACTTTTCAAATGCTTGCTGGTCAAAACCTGGGATATTAGGGAAACGCATATTGGGGTAAAGGTATAAAAAAAGCCAAACCCGATATTAATGGGTTTGGCTTTTACATTTATATTAACTAAAACTGTTACTTAGTTTGTTGGATTATGCAACACGTTCTGTTTATCAATATACCACGGTTTACCATTAGGATCTACAGATATGCTCGTTCCTGAAACGCCTTGCACCTGTGACCATCCGGTGCTGGCATTATATTTATAAATCGGCGGATTATAAGAAGCCAAAGTTGAATCCTTGCCGGTTACGAATACTGACCCGTCAGCGCCAATACCTATATCATTACCCGAAATTCCATTAATGGGATTCCATAAATAAGTGCCGCCATATTGGAAAACAATGTTTGACTTATTGACAACCCAAGGAGTGCCGTGCGGGTCGACAGCTATGTGCACACCAGCACAATCCAGCATGGTACCCCAGGCCGAACCGTTCCATTTCAAAATGGAGTTTCCACCGGAAACTGATGCAGGTTGTGTACTTATTGCAAATACAGAGCCGTCTGCCCCGATACCTATATCGGTAGCCGTACCCGGTAACTGATCCCATGTATTGCCGTTATATCTAAAAATCAAGTTTGATTTATTTACCACCCAAGGCACACCTTGAGGCGATACTGCCACTCTTACTGCTGCGCAATCAGGCAGTTTATGCAATCCGCCGTTGATCCATTTATAAATACCATAACCACCAGTAGCTGATACGCTATCATTTCCGACAACAAACACAGAACCATCGGCGCCTACGCCAACATCTGTCGCGTTAGCCTCAACAACGGTGACCCTGCAGGTTGCAGAAACGGCATAAGCTTTACTTTTTACATTGATTTCAGCAACACCCGGCTTGAAGGCTGTTATCAAACCTGTCGCATTCACTGCCGCTACAGTTGAATCTGATGATGACCAGATAAGATCGGTTGCGGAATAGTTTTGACTAACAAGTTGTTTTTGTGTTCCAGCTGCGATCCTTGCCGCATCAAAAATTATTTTAACTGAATGATCTGGTTGGGTTTTAACTTCTTTAACGCATGAACCCATTAACGAGATCATACCGCAAAATAGTAGTAGGATTAAAATAGAACGTTTCATGATAAGGATAAGATTTTCGATAAACAAAGGTAAAATAAAAACTCAATTACAAAAGAGTTACTCGTTTTACGAGAGCGACTTTTTATAGGTTTTAACAAACCTGATTATTGATTCGCAAGTTTTTTGGTATTTTTACTATGTCCGTTTTCGTCCAGGTACATTTTGCGCAAACGGCTGACTGGCAATGCCGATGGTCATAATCATTTTATAAACAGACTACTTACCCACCCCTATACAGCATCTCAGTGTTGCTAAAATCCTTTTCAAATGGCCGTTGGTCAAAACCCGGGATATTAGGGAAACGCATTTTTTGGTTGATTGGGTTGGATTAAGTTAGTTGCTATTGTTACAAAGTTCCTGATTCTGGCCAATTTTTCCAATGTGAATTTGGCTGTAACGTTGGTTTATAAAGCAATGCGTCGCCGGCAGCGATTACATCAGCAAGTTGTTGCCAGGTTTCATAGCTGCCTGGTCTGTTATTATTCCATTCTTCAATGTTTCGAAGAGCTTTTTCTTCCTCTTGCTTACGTATAATATCTTTTACCGATTCACCATATGAGTCAAGTAATCTCGTTAACTTGTTAATATCCTCAAAGTGGTTATCCAAAAGAAATTCTTTGTGATACCATTCATCAATTACTAAAATATTATCAAGATCCTTGGGTATTGATTTGTATAATTCTTCGTTGGTTGCTCTAAATAAGTGACTATGATTTATTATAGATAAACGTGCGGCTTCCTCAATCCTTATTTCATCCGGCCCATCTTCACTTAGTTCAATTCCAGCATCTGTATAATGTCGTTTGTTGTGAGATAAGGGAACAGCTACACCTCTCACTATCCAAAAGGCCGCGTCATTCTTTAAAACTTCACCGTCGATTGTCGAATAAAAATTGTCATCGTCAATTGGGAAAGTTTGATAGCTGTTTACTGGCTTACCATTATACAATTCCAAGTTTGCAAGACAATTACCGAAATAAAAAATCTCCAAACTAATTGCACCACCACGCGGATTATAGCCCAAAACCTCTGCAGCAACAGCCCACTTGTCAAATTGGCCACGAAAGATGTTTATCCTGCTATCAATCAAATAAACATAAGGATGATTTAACGTAATAAAATACCAAAAATCATTGTCGTAGCAGTGATCGAGCGTATTGAGTATTTCGATTGTTGTCAGCATAAATTTAGGTTAGGTAAATGTATAAAAAAACAAAGCAAGCCGGTAGACGGCTTGCTTTGTTTTTTATCTAATTAAATAATTGGCCTTGCTTTCAGTAAACTCAATCAACCACTCACCTAATCAACCCAATCAACCAATTACTGATTCTGAAACTTCTTAGCGTTTATTTTCCGCTCGTTTTCATTCAGGAATATTTTACGTAAGCGAATGCTTTGAGGTGTTACCTCAATGTATTCATCAGCTTGTATATATTCCATTGATTCTTCGAGCGAGAATTTAATAGCTGGCGCGATACGAACGTTGGTGTCGCTACCAGAAGCGCGCATGTTTGTTAACTGCTTGCCTTTGGTAAGGTTAATCACCAAATCGTTATCGCGGATGTGCTCGCCTAACACCTGGCCTTCATAAATGTCAACTCCGGGATCAATGTGGAAACGACCACGATCCTGTAATTTATCAATCGCAAAAGCGGTAGTTTTACCGGTATCCATTGATACCAATACGCCATTTAAACGGCCGGGGATATGTCCTTTCCAGGGGTCGTATGATTTGAAGCGGTGTGCCATTATGGCTTCACCGCCTGTAGCAGTAAGTACATTGTTCCGTAAGCCTATGATACCACGTGCGGGGATTTCAAACTCCAGGTGCTGAAGGTCTCCTTTTGGCTCCATAACCAGCAGATCACCTTTGCGCTGGGTTACCAGCTCAATAACTTTGCCCGCAACTTCGCCCGGTACATCAACAATCAAAGTTTCGACCGGCTCACATTTAACACCATCGATTTCTTTGATGATAACCTGGGGTTGACCTACCTGCAATTCGTAACCCTCACGGCGCATCGTCTCGATCAACACTGATAAGTGAAGAATCCCGCGACCATATACCAAATAGGAATCAGGCGATTCAGTTTCAACAACTTTCAGCGCCAGGTTCTTTTCCATTTCTTTGTAAAGACGGTCGCGGAGGTGACGTGAAGTTA
>DASXMZ010000038.1:0-1651 GCA_036495385.1 Mucilaginibacter sp.
ACCTGATATACCACTGGTTTTCAGATAGGCATCGCCAAAAACAATAGAATGATGCAGCACATAGGCCATTACAAACATGGAAACCAATACCAGGACAAGATTTACCGGTTTAGGCTTCATGTCGGTTATCCCGGTTAAACGAATCCAGGCATTTTTAAAAATAACACCATACCAAATGGCGCCCAAAATATAGCTGGCTACAGTTGCAGCCACTACAGCTAAATAATTTACATGTACTTCCATAATTGTGTTTTTATTGTTTTGGTTTTAATTGTGATTTCTTGTTTTTACAGTTGGGAATCCGGTTGCATGGGGTAAAATTAATTGTGCAACCGTTTATCAAAAGCTGTTCGACAGCATTTGTTATGGGTTTGATAATTAATAATTTAAGTTTTAACTGGTATAAAAACGTATATCAAATTTAATAAAAAATAGTTCATATTACCAAATGGATCTATCACTACGTTGCGGTTTATTAAGCATTTAAGGTGCCCCTATATGCGGGGGGGCCCCAACTCTGTTTAAACAGCGTGCTGACCCACCACATAACCACCGGCCTGTGCCCTGAACGCTATGTTAATGCGGTTATAACTATTGATGGTGATAATCGCCATTGTTAAATCGATCAGTTCCTGGTCCGAAAATTGTTTGCAGGCTTCGTTATACACCTCGTCGGCTACCTGGCCGCCGGGAATTTTGGTCACTGCTTCGGCCCAGGCAAGTGCTGCACGTTCGCGATCACTGTAAAAGGGCGCCTCGCGCCAGGCGTCTAAAAGAAAAAGCCGTTGTTCAGTTTCGCCCGCTGCGCGCAGGTCTTTTGAATGCATATCTAAACAATAGGCACACCCGTTAATTTGCGACACCCTGAAATAGAGCAGGTTTAAAAGTGACTGCTCTACCGGCGATTTCGCCAAATATATCCCCAATCCGTACATTGCATTTAAAGCGCCGGGGCTTTTTTCGAAAGCATTAATTCGTTGTTCCATTTCGTTTTAATTTTATCGCCTGCCCGCAAGCATGCGCGTTATCAGATTTTATAACAATAACGACTGAGATCAAAGAAACTGGACAGTTTAGGGATATTTTATTAAAATAAGTGCAGCACCGGGACCAATACTTTGTTCTTGAACCAACTTTAATTCAGCACAAAATATGGTCATCGATATAACCTATCGTTTTTGTAAGCGTTTTCACTGAAAACATCACCCAAAAAATCGCACATTTGCATCCGCATCCGCCAGATAGCGGACATACCTGCATCCCGCACGTGCGGGACACATCAACATAGAATGGATCAATACTTTATCATAGATTTCGACAGCACCTTTACACAGGTTGAGGCCCTTGACGAACTGGCCCGCATATCCCTGAAAAATCATCCCGACAGGGAAAATATTTATAAGAAGATTGAGGACCTTACCAACGCCTCGATGGAAGGTAAGCTTTCCTTTACCCAAAGCCTGGAAAACAGGGTTAAACTTTTACAGGCCAACCGCGAGCATTTAAAACAACTGGTTACCCATCTGAAGAAAAAAGTATCAACCTCGTTTTCGCGTAATACCATCTTCTTTAAAAACCATGCCGACGAGGTTTTGATTGTGTCCGGCGGTTTTAAGGAGTTTATTATTCCGGTTGTTACCGAATACCATAT
>DASXMZ010000039.1:0-6019 GCA_036495385.1 Mucilaginibacter sp.
TCAACAGCAGTGTAGATTGGATGAAAATCTTCATAACCTATTATTTCGTACCTATTTTGGTGGTGGTTTATGCTATCTAAATATAATTTAACCAATTGTTCAGCTTTCTTTTCCTCTGAGCTACTACTACCACAGGCGACCGTAAAAAAAAGCATTACGATAAAAAGTTTTTTTTTCATTATTAATTTATTTTCCTCCCTGGAGCGACCATGCAGCGCATACCAAAAGCGTTATGTACCCGCTGTCCGAAGTCTGTGACTTCGGACGAATATGTATGTAGACTGCGTCTACACTATTTCGGCAACATTATAAACCCCTTTGCCAATATAATACAAACAATCGGATAAATGGTGGCAGCATTTTGTCGGTTAAAAAAAGAAATTTACATAAATAAAAATAACAATATACTGATTGTCAGGAATTAACAAGTGTTCATGTCCGTTCATGCGATAAATGTGAACGCTGATAAACTGAAACAAACCTCTCTTTTTCCCAATAACGTCCCATTTTAATCCTAAATTTGAAACACGGGTGATATCTGCAATGCAGAGCCATCCGGTTAAACTTCGTATAAACCATTATGAAAAAAGTTTTATTTTTTACTGCTTGCTGCCTTATGATTGCAGTGAGCTTGTCGGCACAAATTCCGGCTTTGGATCGTGTTGAACCTATGAATTGGTGGGTTGGAATGCATAACCCAAACCTGCAGTTAATAGTACACGGCAATAATATCGCCTCACGAAAAGTGGAGCTGAATTATAACGGTGTAAAGCTCGCCGCCGCGCATACAGTTGAAAACGCCAATTATCTATTTCTCGACCTTCACATTGCTCCCGGTACGTTGCCAGGGACTTTTCCGATAAAATTTGTTAAAGCGGGTGAGAAACCACTGGTTTATAATTATACGCTGAATAAGCGTGATCAATCTCCAAGCCGCGCACAAGGGGTTACTGACAAGGATTTGATCTACCTGATAATGCCCGACCGCTTTTCGAACGGCGATACTACTAACGATTCATTTGCAAATATGCGTGAGAAAGGGGTTAGCCGTGATTCTATGTACAGCCGTCACGGCGGAGACATACAGGGAATCATGAACCACCTGGATTATTTGAAAGACCTGGGCGTAACAGCTATCTGGTTAACGCCTGCTATTGAGAATGATGAACCAAAGGCTTCGTATCATGGCTATGCTGTTACCGACCACTATAAAATAGACGCCCGTTTCGGTACCAATGAGCTGTATAAAAAGTTTGTTGAAAAATGCCATAGCATGGGTTTAAAAGTTGTTATGGATTTGGTCCACAACCATTTTGGTACGGAAGGCTATACCATAAGTGATATGCCAATGAAAGATTGGGTGCACCAGTGGCCAGAATACACTAAATCGAATTTTACATATGAAGCCGTTATGGATCCGCATGGTTCGGCGATTGACCGTAAACGCATGCTTGATGGTTGGTTCGACCACCGCATGGCGGATATAAATGAGAATAATCCATATGTACAAAAATTTTTAACCCAAAATCATATTTGGTGGATACAATACGCTGGTGTTGACGGCCTGCGTTTGGATACTTATCCGTATAATGACCCGGAGTATATGGCCAAATGGGCTGTGGATGTGAAAGCCCAGTTTCCGAAACTATCCATATTTGGGGAGGTATTGGACTCCAAACCTGTTATTGGAGCATTTTTTACGCAGGGAAATACCGTGAACCGGGGCTTTGATACACATTTGCCAGGAATAACCGACTACGCGATCAGAGAGGCTATTTATTCAGCACTAGACCAGGATGGCGGTGTTTATAATTTATATGGCGCCCTGGCGCAGGATTTTTTGTACCAGGACGTAACCCGGAACGCAATATTTCTGGATAATCACGACATGAGCAGGGTATTGTCGATGGTTGGCGAGGACATCAATAAGTATAAATCGGCCATGGCATTGCTTTTAACGTTAAGGGGCGTTCCGCAAATGTATTATGGCGATGAGATATTGATGAAAAATTTTTCAAGGCCGGATGGCCTTGTGCGAGAGGACTTTCCGGGCGGATGGCACGGCGATAAAAATAATAAGTTTGTTGCCGCAGGACGAACCGACAAAGAAAACGATGCCTTTAACTATGTAAGGAAGCTTGCAAATTACCGAAAAAACACCACCGTTTTACAATCTGGTAAAATGATGCAGTACATACCCCAAAACGGTGTGTATGTTTATTTTAGGTACGATGATAAAAAAACGGTAATGGTAGTGTACAATGGCAAAGAGAAAGAAACGACAGAGACAACGGAAAGATATTCGGAGCGAATTAAGGGATTTAAAAAAGCAAAGAATATAGTTACAGGCGAAACAATTGATATAAGTTCGCTAACTATTCCAGGCAAATCTGTGTTAATTTTGGAGTTTGTTGATTAAATAGGTTAAAAGACAGTTGTAACAGTCTATCACTGGTAGCTCTGTTTAATTTTAGCCGCACTTTAATTTCTGGACATAATTATGGTAATTATGGTCTTTAATTGGTAAATTAAGCCATTGATTTGCAAAATAGATGTAGCTTTCCGATCAATGAGTTTAATTAATAAACAGCTAACTAAATTCTATTTAATATAAATGAGTACGATTAAAGCCTGTATTTTTGATCTGGATGGGGTTATTGTCGACACGGCGGTTTATCATTATAAAGCGTGGAAACGTTTGGCAAACGAATTGGGTTTTGATTTTACGGAAGAAGACAACGAAAAACTAAAAGGGGTTTCGCGTACGCGCTCGCTCGAATTGATATTGCAATGGGGTGGGATCACTAAAACAGAAGCAGAAAAAGAGGAATTGGCTGCGCGAAAAAACGATTGGTATGTGGAAATGATCAATCAAATGACGCCTGCCGAGATATTACCCGGCGCAAAAGAATTTTTGGTTACCTGCCGGAACGCGAGACTAAAAACTGCTTTGGGCTCGGCCAGCAAAAATTCAATGACGATATTGAATAAAATAAACTTGACGGGATTTTTTGACGCAGTTATTGACGGGAATAAAGTAAGCAAACCCAAACCCGACCCCGAAGTTTTTTTAAAAGGAGCGGAGGAGTTAAATGTCGAGCCCGTTAACTGTGTTGTATTTGAAGATGCAATAGCGGGCGTTGAAGCTGCAGTAAACGGCGGAATGAAGGTTGTTGGGATTGGTTCGCCTAAAGTTTTAACTGGAGCGAACCTGGTGGTCAGCGGGTTGAATGAAATGAGTTTGAAAAAATTATACGCATTATAAAAATTAAAACTTTGTCAATGCGAGGAGGAACGACGAAGCAATCGCATGCTATACAGGGCGGCAATGCAAGTCCGCGATTGCTTTCCCGAAATAAATTCGGCACATGCTGTTCCTCGCAATGACAAGCTTTTTTTAGAAACTGAGGCAACATTTGAATAAATTACTACCATAAAGAATGAAGGATTACATTTTAGTTGACGAGTGGAAGATAATTGAACATAGTTTTAATCCGCACCATAATAAAATCTCAGAAAGTATTTTCAGCCTGGGGAATGGCAGGATGGGGCAGCGGGCAAACTTTGAAGAAGCATACAGCGGTGAAACACTTCAGGGAAATTATGTTGCCGGCGTTTATTATCCCGACAAAACACGTGTGGGATGGTGGAAAAATGGTTACCCGGAATATTTTGCAAAAGTACTTAATGCAGCCAACTGGATCGGGATTGATATCATAATAGGTGACGAGCAGCTTGACCTTGCGAAATGTACTGTGAGCGATTTCAGGCGCGAACTGAACATGAAGGAAGGCTACCTGAAGAGAAACTTCACCGCAAAAACGGCTGACGGCAAGCTTGTGAAGGTTGAGTCGGTTCGTTTCTGTAGCATGGCCGAAGATGAATCGGGGGCTATAAAATATAGTATCACCTTTTTAAACTATAGTGGTAAAGTAGCCATTACACCCTTTGTTGATGGGGATGTGGTGAACAAAGATTCGAATTACGACGAGAAATTTTGGGATGAAGTAAAAAAGGAAACCTGGCCAACCAGTGGTTACCTGCAAATGCGAACCAAGAAAACCGGCTTTGAAGTTGCAACCGGAATGGAGTTCCACATTTTAAAGAACGGAAATGTAATCAACCCCAAAGCCAGCCAAATTGAAAAGGAGAAATATATTGCCTCTAAAGTTCAGGTGGAAGTAAGGGAAGAGCAAACCATCACCATTTATAAATATGCGGCTAACCTTTCGTCTCAGAATTATGCAGCCGACGAACTTGCCGGTAAGGTTAAGGAAACTTTATTGCGCATTACTAAAAAGGGCTTCGAGACCCTGCTGGCTGAACAAGCCGCCGCATGGGCTAAAAAATGGCAGCACAACGATATAATTATTGAAGGCGATGAATCGGCCCAACAGGCTATCCGGTTTAATATTTTTCAGCTTAATCAAACCTATACCGGCGAAGATGATCGTTTGAATATTGGTCCTAAAGGTTTTACCGGCGAAAAGTATGGCGGCTCCACCTACTGGGATACCGAAGCTTATTGTGTTCCATTTTACCTGTCCACTGCAGATCCGAATGTAACGAGAAATCTGTTGCTATATCGCTACAAACAATTGGGGAAAGCCATTGAAAACGCCAAATTGCTTGGATTCACAAATGGCGCAGCATTGTATCCGATGGTCACCATGGATGGTACGGAATGTCATAACGAATGGGAGATCACGTTTGAAGAAATACACCGTAACGGCGCCATAGCGTATGCTATCTTTAACTATACGCATTACAACGGGGATGAAGCTTACTTGGTTGATTACGGTTTGGAGGTTTTGATAGCCATAGCCCGTTTTTGGTCGCAGCGGGTTAATTGGTCAAACGACAAGAAGCAATATGTAATGCTGGGTGTTACCGGCCCAAATGAGTACGAAAACAACGTAAACAACAACTGGTATACCAATAAGTTGGCAATATGGTGTATGGAGTATACCATGGAAGTTATTGGGAAGGTAAAAAAGAGAGACCGGGAAAAGTATGATGCTTTAATAAAAAAAATAAGCTTTGACGAGTCATCCGAAACGAGGAAGTTTACACATATCGTCGAAAATATGTATTTCCCGTTTGATGACGATAAACTGGTTTTTTTGCAGCAGGACGGATATCTGGATAAGGAACAAATACTGGTTAAAGATTTACCTGATAGTGAACGACCTATAAATCAAAAATGGAGTTGGGACAGGATATTGCGCTCCTGCTATATTAAACAAGCAGACGTTTTGCAGGGTATTTACTTTTTTGAAGATGAGTTTGACATTGGAACTATACGCCGCAACTTCGATTTTTATGAACCACGCACTGTTCATGAATCATCTTTGTCCCCATGTGTTCACGCCATTCTGGCGGCAAAAATTGGCGATAAAGACCGTGCCTATGAATTTTACTTACGTACCGCCCGTTTAGATCTTGACGATTATAACAACGATACGGAAGATGGCTGTCATATTACGTCCATGGCCGGTACATGGATGTCCATCGTCCAGGGTTTTGGCGGGATGCGTGTCCGTTTTGGAAGGCTTTCGTTCCAGCCGTTTCTACCCGCAAAATGGAAATCCTTCTCATTTAATGTAGGCTTTCGGGACACTTTGCTCAATGTTAAAATAAGCAAAGATAGCGTGCGATTAAAAAATCTTTCAGGCAATGCAACAACCGTTATGGTGTACTATAAGGAGCAATTTATAAAGGCTAATGGCGAGTTGCTGGTTGAGGCATAGCTGATTTGATGGTGAAGTTTGGAATAATTTAAAGTCGGAAAGATGGAACAACCTACAACAGATAACAAACTTATCATATACCAGTTACTTCCCCGCCTGTTTGGTAACACTGCGAGCGTAAATAAGATCTATGGTTCTATTGAAGAAAATGGAGTTGGGAAATTTAATGACATTGACGACAAAGCCCTGCAGGAAATAAAAAATATGGGATTTACCCACGTTTGGTTTACAGGTGTAATTGAACACGCGACCATGACCGACTATTCCCA
>DASXMZ010000040.1:0-9557 GCA_036495385.1 Mucilaginibacter sp.
AGCAAGGTTTTGTTTCTTGCTGTTGGCGAGGTGACAGCCTGCATTGATCTTACCAAAATAAAACGGGCGGACATTAAGCAAACCAAGGATTCAGTTATCATTTATTTGCCACAACCCGAGATCTGCTATACAAAGCTGGATCATCAAAAGTCGAGAGTTTATGATATCAGCGGGGCATGGTTTGAAGACGACGCCAAAGATATGGTGGAAGGTGTTTATAAACTTGCCGAAAAACGAATACTTGACAACGCCCGGCAAATGGACGTTTTGGGCATGGCGCGTCAAAATGCACAATTGATTTTTAAACCCATACTGCAAAGTATTTCGGGTAAGGCCGTCAGTTTAAATTTTAGATGAGTGAAATGCCGGGGTGTTAAGCCGATGGTTATTAGTTGTAAGTCTAAAATCGGATCTTACTATTTTCGGTTTAGGACTTGAACTCGAACCGGGATGAGGCCAATAATCAGACAAACTCTATATTGCTTTCCTGGCTTACGCCGATGGGAACAGTGAACGAGAATTCAGTTCCTTTGCCAAGTGTGCTGGTTACCCAAATTTTTCCATTGCATTTTTCAACAAGATCCTTACAAAACAACATTCCCATTCCGGTACCCGATTCATTATTTGTTCCGGTGTTGCTGTTAACCTTGCTTTTAAATAGCTTGTTAAGTTGCTCGGGGCTCATGCCTGTACCAGTATCTTTTACCGTAATTATATGATTCTCCGGGTCATATTGCTTTGCATTAATTTCGATGGTGTCATTTTCTTTCGAAAACTTTATGGCATTAGTTATTAAATTACGGATAACTATACGTACTGAATTGGGGTCGGCGGACGCGGCAATATTATCAGGTACTTTGTCAATCAGATTAATTCCTTTTAACGCCGCCTGTTCACTATAGCTTTCTGCTTCATAAGCCACAATATCTTTTATCTGGAAGCTTTTTGCAGAACTTCCAAAATTATCCATTTGGCTGTTTATCCAAAACAAAAGGGTATCCAGAAAATCGGAAGTGTATTCAAGCTTCTTCAACACCCCCGGGATCATTTCTAACATTTGCGCGTGCGAAATAGTCTCGTCCTGCAAAAGGCTGAATAAACCACGCAGCGTACTTAGTGGCGCCCGCAAATCATGCGCTAAAACCGATATAAGGCGGTCCTTTAATGTATTAAGATCGTTTAGCTTTTGTGCCTGATCGTCAAGGTCGGTTTTTTGCCGTAGCACTTCCCGGTTCTTTTCCTCAAGCATCAAATTGATTTTTTGCTGCTTACGCTTTTGCCGGTAATAAACTACAGAAATTGCAACCATACCAAGTATAATGCTTAAGAATGTGATATTGATTAATCGCTGTTGTTTAATTCTTTGCTGATATAGAAGATCCTTTTCTTTTTGCTGTAAAGCAAGCTGATGTTCTTTAGTTGCAAAGTCAAGCTCAAGGCTGTACGAGGTTAGTTTCTGAATGCTTTCATTATTATTTAAGCTGTCCTTTAAATCAATATATTGCTTTAATAACTTATAAGCCTGGTCAAATTTTCCAAGTCCTGCCAAAGTCTTATTCAATTGCAAAGCGGCATTGGAGCGAACAGATAGATTACCTAATTTAACTGCTAATTTTTGGCCCTCTGTGGCGTATTTGTATGCATTTTTGTAATCCTTTTGCAGGTTATATACCGTGGCGAAACCTATTAACGTATATGCCTGGTAGTAAATGATATTATATTTAGTAGCAATTTGTAACGAAGAATTAAGATAATCCAACGCCTTTTTGTATTGACCTTTATGGGCATAACAAAGGCCCATATCGCTGTAAACGGAGATCAGCCCTTCTTTGTCATCTTGTTTTTCAGCAATTTTGATTGACTTTTCCAGGTAAGTTATTGCACGGTCATAATCCGCTTCTGACATCAGCACTTCGCCTATATTTTCGTTAATAGCCCCAACTCCATACAGGTCTTTACTTCCTTCCAGTATATTGAGCGATTTTTTATAATACTCAAGCGCGTTTGGGTACATTTCCATACTGTACAAAACAAATCCAATATCATTATAATTGGCTGCCATTGCATGTATGTTGTGCTGTTTTAAAGCGATAAAAAGGGCTTTATAATAGTAATCGAGCGCGGTTGATAACTGGCCTTCGCTAAAATAAACGATACCCATGTATTTATAACAATCCGCTTCGTCTGCTTCATTTTCTGTAGTTTTGTTAATATCCAGTGCCAGGTTTAAATAATATAAAGCCAGTTTGTATTTAGCCTGTACATTATACATTCGCCCGTAAAGTATGTAAGAATTACTCAGGCCTTTGTAGTCTTTTAAATGCTTGTAAATTAAAATCGCTTCGCCAAACTGCTGGTGCGCAAGAGAGAATTTTCCAATAAAAAAATTAGCATGAGCTGCTTGCACCAACCCGTTCGCTATGCCAGCTTTGTAATTAATTTTTCGGGAAAGGGCAATACTTTTCTGGGCATAGTACAGCGTACTATCAGGATGGGAATTGAAATAGTCAGCAGCTAATTTATTTAACCTGTTAATGCTTAAAGTATCCGGTTCGGCACCCTGTTTTAAGGAAGACGCCACCAATGTCTTTAAGCTATCGACATGGCCACGATTTGGCAAAGCAAATCCGGTCATTGATATAAATAACAAAGAAATTAAAAAGTACAATCTCAAATTTTGCAGTATTTTATTATTTATTATCAAATGTTTCTACTATACCCTTATACGCGAAGAGTGCTTAATTTTGTTCTTGTTTTTCAGTACAAAGTAAAAAAGCCCGTCTCCATATATGAAAACAGGCTTTTCTAACATATATCGTTACGCTATTTTAAGTTATTTACAAACTTGGTAAGCTTTGACTTATTGTTCGAAGCTTTGTTTTTGTGGATAACGTTTTTCTTTGCTAAACGGTCGAGCATTGAAATCACTTTAACTAAAAGAACGCTTGCATCGGCTTTAGTAGTAGTGCCTCTAAGTTTTTTAATAGCATTCCTGGTTGTTTTAGCCTGATACCTGTTACGTAAGCGCTTCGCAGCGTTTGACCTGATTCTTTTTAATGATGATTTATGATTTGCCATTGTATAGCTGTATTATTCTTTCTTTTATTTTAAGGATGCAAATATAGGATGATTATTTTATAATTCAAATTCATTTTTTCAAATTGTTGTAATGTTGTAAGGTTGAAAAGTTGAAATGTTATATTAAGTACTGTAAAGAGAGCCCATTCATAGGTATTTTGATATTTTAAACCTCCTAGCGATGTTACAACTTTACAACATTTCAACCTTACAACATTCCAACAATAAAGTATATTTGGTTTAAATGAAATTTGCCTTCAGGTTTGTAATCAGCTTTTTAATAGTTCTACTTTGTTCATCCTGGGGCTTTTATGCGCATTATCGCATTAACCGGCTGGCTGTTTTTACCCTGCCTAAAGCCATGGCGGGGTTTTATAGAAACAATATCGACTATATCACCGAACACGCTGTCAGCGCCGACAAACGCCGGTATGTGGATTCGACAGAAGCACCGCATCATTTTTTGGATGCCGATCATTATGGTAAAAAACCGTTCAGTAACATTCCGCAGAATTGGGTGGATGCCGTTGTAAAATATTCCGCAGATACGCTTGATAAATACGGCACCTTGCCATGGACTATTCAGTATAGCTATTACAAATTGGTAAGGGCTTTTAAAGATCACGATACCGTCGCCATATTAAATCATTCGGCAAATTTGGGGCATTACCTGGCCGATGCTCATGTGCCGCTGCATCTTACCCAAAACTACGACGGCCAACAAACCAATCAAATTGGGATACATGCCCTTTGGGAGAGTCGACTGCCATCGCTTTTCAGCGACCATTATAATTTTTATGTTGGGAAGGCCCGCTATATTGAAAATCCTTTGGCCGAAGCTTTTAAAATATGCAGGAGCTCTTTCAAAGAAGTCGATACTGTTTTACGCTTTGAGCGGATACTTAGCAAGTCTTTTCCATCGAATAGAAAATACGAACTTGTAAAACATGGTCACAAGACCGTTAATGACTACTCCGCTGCGTATGCTGCTGCCTATCAAAAAATGTTAAACGGGATGGTTCAGCGGCGCATGCGGTCGGCAATACTGGCTATAGGCAGTTATTGGTATTCGGCCTGGATTGATGCGGGTCAACCCGACCTCGATAAACTGATCAAACAACCGCTAAATGCCGGGCAGAAGACGAGGATACAAAAAGAGGGAGCTTTGTATAAAACCGGAAAAGCGTTAGCTTTAGCTAAATAAGCACCATGAGAAAGAAAATAGCTTCAATTCGCAAAAAATCATCGGTTTTTAAATGGCGCAGTCATGAGCCATCAAGGCTCGAAACCTTTAGCGATGCCGTATTTGCCTTTGCAGT
This sequence comes from Mucilaginibacter sp., assembly GCA_036495385.1. Taxonomy (GTDB): domain Bacteria; phylum Bacteroidota; class Bacteroidia; order Sphingobacteriales; family Sphingobacteriaceae; genus Mucilaginibacter. The sequence continues at coordinate 4,398 of DASXMZ010000040.1, forward strand.
AACGCTTATTATAGTCTCACTTGAAGTGCCCAAAACATTTAACGAACTTTTAGAAGTGTTTAAAGGCTTTTTTAGTTTTGCCGCATGTTTCACCTTACTGTTTCTTATATGGAATAGCCAGAATATCTTTTTCAGACGGTATGGTTTGAATAACGCCTACATCACTTTCTTAAATGCCGCATTGCTTTTTCAAGTGCTTATGTACGTGTATCCGCTTAAGTTTTTGTTTGTCGTGCTTTTTTCGGGCGGAAATTATAATAATCACGGGCATTTGATGCCCATGATAACTGATGCCCAGGTGCCTGTGTTAATGTATGTATATCATGCAGGATACATGACAATTTACCTCCTATTTTTCCTGATGTACTTACATGCAAAAGCTAAGGCAAAAGAAATAGAGCTAACTGCAGCAGAATTATTTGAAACCGACACATTTATCCTGATAAATGTTATCAATGCATCCCTTGGGCTCATAGGCATCATCTTGGTATTTGTGCTTCCCGCCGAATATAAAGGCTCAACAGGAATTATATATATGACCGTACCATTGGCGTTTTGGATACTATTTGCCGTACGGGGAAAGGCATCCCGTAAACGATTTGGTGAGATTAGTGAGCAGGTTTCTTAGCCGTCTTGCTTTTTATAGCCGCGTAAATTGGCGGAATAATTGAAATTAAAATAATTATTACCCCTACCAGAGCAAAGTGTGCCTTAATTACCGGAACATTGCCTAAAAAATACCCGGCAAAAAGAAATACCAAAATCCACGAGGCACCACCTATTATATTATATAAGCTATATTTTAAAAATGGCATGGCACTAACTCCTGCCACAAAAGGGGCAATGGTACGTATAATAGGCATAAACCGGCTTAAAATCACTGCCACCGCGCCGTACTTCTCAAAAAAAGCATGGGTTTCTTGGTAATATTCTAACTTTAATATCTTATTTTTTTCTTTAAATACTTTTGGCCCGAGGTAACTGCCAAGGAGGTAATTTATCGTATTACCGGTAAAAGCAGCAATAATGAGTATCAGCGCCAAAAGGTATATACTTAACCCCGTATTACCAACTGCTATTAATGCGCCCGCCGCAAACAACAACGAATCGCCGGGCAGGAATGGGGTGATGACAAAACCTGTTTCGGCAAAAATTATTGCAAATAATATCAAATAAGTTAAAGCATGATATTGGCTTATTATTGCTTCAAGATGTTTATCAATGTGCAATATAAAATCGATGATACTTTTAATTATTTCCAAGGCTGCTTTATTTTGACGGCAAAAATATAAATTATATTGGTTTATTAAGTGAGTAGTTGATTAAGTGAATAGCCGGAATGATGAGCTTTTACCGGTTTGTAATTACGGCAGCATTAAAAGCCGCCGTGTCAACACGGTTTGAATAGCCGAAGGCATACAGTGTGTATATCCGGCCATCCTGGATAGTTACCGGGTTGAGGTCTTTTAATACATTTGACGCGCCGGTGGTATTAATTTGAATATCATAATTACCTGCAGGCAATTCTATAAACTTCGAATAATTGGTGTAAAGCACATTGCTGAAAGCCTGTGTTCCATTCGCGAAAACATCTAGGCCGCTGGTTCCGGTCGGGGAGGCGTTAACAAATCGTAGTTTGCCGCGCCCCACAGCAGGGAGACTTGCTGTATCGACTGTAAAAATTTGTTTAACAGAGCTATTACCCTGGTTTCCTATAATAAATAAGGTGTATTTTAAACCCGCTTTCAGACTGTCACTTCTCTCAAACAATACTGTTCCGCCGACTAAAGCAGACCGGAACTGATACGGCAGATCAACGGAAGGCACATAAAAATACCCCTGATCTATATTAAAAACAAAAGGACTTGCATTTGCCTGTTTAAAATCGATAAATAAATTAACCGGGGAAAGGTCAGGACTCAAATTTAAAACATGGTATTGTACATTTGTTCCGGATGCACTGGCGTTTCCTGATTTGCTGCACGAGAATATGATTGGTATGATCAATACCATCGCAATAAACAAAAATAAGCCGGTAAATTTGTTGTTGCTATTTTTACGATTCATTGAATATTTTTCATTAATAATTAATTGCTATCCCCACGCCAAAAGCCGCAGTCCCTTTTCCGTTTATCAGCCCCTTCGAAAATAGCGTATAAATCCTTCCCGGCTCAAATGTTATCGTAGTGTCTACCTTAGGTATAGCAGCGCCGGTTTGATAAATTTTTACGTTCTTCTGCCCGCTTCCCGTTTTCAAAAAAACCGACGATGTTTTAAAAGCCCTCGATTTGAAATTAACCGTATCGCCTACAAAAACATCCAGGAGGCCGGCATCGGATGATGCATTGGCAAACCTTATCTGTGTATCTGTAGGAATAGTGTCTTTGTAAAGCGAATCAATAGTTGAAAATGTACTGCCTGTTGAACCATTGATCACATATAATGAATTGTTCACAGTGTCCTTCAGGTTTAATGGTATGCGAAATAAGATGATAGAACTTCCGGCTTTTTTAAATTCATAATCTTCCGAACCGGCTGGCACGGTAATATAAAAAGACTGACCTGCCGGATATATACTTGAAGTATTATTTAGACGGGTTCCGTTCAAATAAAAGTTAAGGACATCAGGGGAAGCATTTACCACGTTAAGATACGAAGAAACAACTTTTGGAAAAACATTGTCATTATTCTTACAGGATAATAACGCCGTTAAAGCAATCAAAAAAAGTAAAACCGAACACCTGGTATTCATACCTGTTAAATGCTATTATAACTGATTATTATATGTTTTGTTATCGTGCCTAATAAAAAAGTCCGGCTCTCATTCCGGACCATATATCGGTGAGTGGATAATAGTAAGTAGTGAGCTGTATCCGAAAGGTAACGGACATAAAATTTAATACGGACGCGGATCAGCGACTATTCACCACTCACAACTCACTATTCACCAACCTCAGGCATAGCTGTTAAGCATTACCGGCATCACCAGCATCAGCACATCCTCGTTAGCATCACCGCCCTGCGGTAACAATAAACCGGCGCGGTTAGGAGTCGACATTTCGAGCGAAACCTCTTCACAGCTCAGGTTTTTTAACATCTCGATCAGGAAACGGGCGTTAAAACCAATTTCCATGTCCTCACCTTCGTACTGACAGGTTAAACGTTCATGGGCCTCATTTGCAAAATCAATATCTTCTGATGATATGTTTAATTCACTGCCATTAATCTTCAGCCTAACCTGGTGAGTGGTTTTGTTAGCATAAATGGCAACACGGCTTAATGATCCTAAAAATGCCAAACGGTCTATGCTTAATTTATTCGGATTATTTAACGGAATAACAGCTTCATAATCGGGGTAGCGTTCGTCAATTAAACGGCAAACCAGGTTAATATTTCCAAACTTAAAGAATGCACTGGTGGTATTATACTCAACAGAAACATTCACATCTTCGGTTGGTAATGAAGATTTTAACAGCGCCAACGCCTTTTTCGGCAATATAAACGAAGTGGTAGAAGCTGCCTTGGCATCCTTACGGCGATAGCGAACTAACTTATGAGCATCAGTAGCTACGAAAGTAAGGTGTTGTGTTGATAACTGGCAATAAACGCCAGTCATCGCCGGACGCAGTTCATCATTACTTACTGCGAAAATGGTTTTGTTGATAGCCTCAGCCAAAACTGATGCTGGCAGGTTTACTGACGATGCATTTTCAACAACCGGAATCTTAGGAAAATCTTCCCCGTTCTCACCGTTCAGCTTATATTTTCCGTCACCGGCATTTATTTCTATGGCAAAAGTTTTATCGTCCACAGAAAAACTTACCGGCTGTTCCGGTAATGATTTAAGTGTCTCCAACAAAATTCGCGAAGGTATAGCTATGCGGCCGTTTTCCTTTGTTTCAACCGGCAGAGAGGTTGTCATACTGGTTTGCAAATCGGTTGCCGAAATGGTTAAGTTTCCATCTTTTATCTCGAACAAAAAGTTTTCCAATATGGGCAATACAGTACTATTGCTCAATGCACCACTAACAGCCTGCAATTGCTTGAGTAATGTTGACGTAGAAACGATAAATCTCATATGATAGTAGAATTAGTCAATCAAAAGTATAAAATTTAATGAGCATACTTCCGCTTGCGTATATAATGTTGAAAAATAGCAAATATTAACAATAAAGCCAAAGGAGCTAAATTATTAAGCAACTGCCAATACAGTTTTTCAGTTCTGATGCGCACCCTGTCGAGTAGGCGTAGTTTTATTTCTTTGGTGCGCAGCGCTATGAGGCCCGAATCGTCGGTCATATAGTCCGCTATGTTCAGCAACAGGTTTTTATTTCCGAAATTCTGCTGCATGTAATGATCATAACCAAGCGGATATGGTGAGCCGTCGGTCCCGATATCGTTTTTAAGCACATCGCCGTCACTTATTACAATCATTTTGGTCGGCTTGCTTTGAGGTATTATCTGTACGTGATCCTGCAAGCCCTCAGGTACCGGCCTGTTCATAAAGTCAGATTTAAATTCTCCTTCCAGCAGCACAGCAACGGTTTTTGGTGAATTTTTAAATTCCTTCGGATTCGGTTCTTGTTCAACGGCTTGTAAAGAAATAATGTGCGGTGCTGATAGTTTTTTATTGAATTGAGATGAAGTAAGCAAAACTGTTTTTTTAACATTCTTCACTGCAATGGTATCGATAGTGCTTACAAACTCGCCGCGAATACCGTCGAGGTTTTTTACCAGCGGATTTTTTGATAAAGGAATAAATACAGGGTAGTACAGCCAGGGTAGCAGTTGTATTTGTGCCTGCCCGCCAGCCCCACCCGTATTAATAGGGATCTGGGCGCAGCGCATATCAGCAATAAGGTCGTAGTTTATCCGGATACCGTAGGTGAATAACTGGTCATCGAGTTCGAGTTGTTTTGGGAACGACATTTGTTCACCGCCGTGCCCGCGCAAACTGTCAAGTTCGGCGTTAACCTGGTCTATCGCCCACAATACCCTGCCCCCACGCATTATATACTGATCAATTTTAAATTTCTCAGCTTCGGTAAATGCAGAATCAGGTTTCGGAATAACCAGCAGCTTAACCCGCATCAAAATATCAAAAGGCACGGTCTTTAAGTTAAGGCGACCTATTTCGTACCCGTCTGACAACGATTTCAT
>DASXMZ010000041.1:0-2256 GCA_036495385.1 Mucilaginibacter sp.
TCGCTTGATGATCTGCTCTACAAAAACGGACCCGATTTATTTAGTGAACTGGCGCGTAAACAAGGTTTCTGGACAGATCCCTGTGTGGAGGACCAATTTCGGTTAGTGGTGCATTATTCACAGCATCGTGATAGTAACAAACGCTGGTGGGATTTCACTGCAAACAGAAAGGCTTACCGGGCACAATTCGGTTACCCAACCAACCGACCAAACCATGGCATGAAGCTAAGCAGCTAATGGCAGGATAAAGTAGAAGGTGGCTCCTTTACCTTCCTCGCTTTTAACACCTATTTTGCCTTTATGACCTTGTATTATTTCGCTTGCAAGGTAAAGGCCAATGCCAAAACCTGATATGTTTTTCATTTTCTCGTTCTCAACACGATAAAAACGCTGAAACAGTTTACTTTGTTCTTTGGGCTTAATACCTATTCCTTCGTCCGATACTAAGACCTTTACATAACCCTTTGTTCGCCTGCAGCTAACGGTTACTTTGCTGCCCTTGTCGGAATATTTGATAGCATTACTTAAAAAATTATTAATCACCTGGCCAATCTTTTCCCTGTCGGCCTGCACGGTTAATCTTTTTACGCGTTCAAATTCGATGATATGGTCATGCCCCGTATGGTTAATTTCAGCAATACTATCTTCAATCAGTTTATTGATATCAAAATCTTTTAATTTGAGATGAAATTTACCTGGTTCAAGTTTCGACAAGTCGAGAAAGCCGTGAATAAGGTTAGTCATCTTATTTACCTGTATATTGGCTTTTAAAAGTGCAGTATGCGTAAAGTCGTCTTCTGAATTGGCAAGCTTTTTTGTTAATAGCTGTAAATAGGCTTTGATTGATGTAAGCGGTGTTTTTAATTCGTGGCTCGCCATGGCAATAAAGTCATTTTTTCTTATCTCATCACGTTTGCTTTCAGTGATATCCAATATAGTCCCAAGCATCCTGACCGGTTGTTTTTTTTCATCCTTTAAAACTATACCCTGTGTTTTTATCCAATGCAGCGATTTATCCGGCCAATAAATCCTCACCTCATACAAATAGTTTCCCGTTTTTAACGACTCATGATAAGAAGTTAATACAATATTTAGCATATCATCGGGATTAACTTGCTTTCGCACATCGTCGAGCGTGATAGCTCTATCAACCGGATGGCCAAATATCTCAACCAAACGCGGAGAATAAATAAAACTTTGATCCTCCAAATTCAGGTCCCAGGTGGCAAGCGAAGTAGCTTCCGCCGCCAGGCGAAGGCGGCTTTCGCTTTCAATAGCCGCTTCTTTGGCCCTCACCTCTTCTGTTATATCAACAACTGTATTTAAAATATAGGCTACTTCATTATCAGTGCCAAAAATTGGAGTATTGGAACATGACCAGTAATGCTCTGTGTATTTATTTGTTTCGGGGTTAAACATGTCATAGCGGTACGCCGGCACATCAGACTTCTGCCGGGTATTTACAACCTTTGTAAACTGGCTGCGTGCGCTTATGCGAACATCTTCGTCAACGTCTTCATCCGGAAACACTTCAAAAAAACCTCTGCCAACAACTTCTTCCCTTACACTCGATGTGATTTCTAAATAATCATCGCTTGCCGCCAGGATGGTAAAACGCGGCAAATCAGCCATGATCAGCAGCGAGCCCGGAGAATTTTTAAAAACGGTTTCAAAAATGTTTTGAGGTAAAACAGATGTTAAGGTAGCGCTCATTAGTAGTAGTAGTTAAACGGTGTGGACTTAATGTTTTAAAATTAGATATTTTTTTTCTTTAAGAATACACATGTTCCTTTTGGCGAAAGTAATTGATTTAAACAGTTAAATATTTAACCAAGATTAATATTTTATTATGTTATAGTAAAATATTAAGTTAAAGGAAATTATTTATTATAATATGAAATTGGTGACATCAAGTATGATTTTTCAAAGCTTTATATCAAATCTATTTTAGCCTTAATTTACCTTTAAAAAAGTTCTTTTCTATTTACTTCGGTTATTTTTATGGTTTGATCGCTAAACTTTTTATCTTCAACCAAACTCTTATAAATGAAGCGAAGAACTGAGCTTAATGCAAAAATCAGAGGCTTTTGGCGTGTGCTTGGCCCTGGCCTTGTTACTGGTGCGGCAGATGATGATCCTTCGGGTATTGCAACTTATTCGCAAACCGGAGCACAATTCGGATACGGACAACTCTGGACGGCGCTATGGATGCTGCCATTAATGACAGCTGTGCAGGAATCATGTGCAAGGATTGGC
>DASXMZ010000042.1:0-3129 GCA_036495385.1 Mucilaginibacter sp.
TTTTTTGAAAGGCCCTTATATCCATTGTTTTCTAACATTACCAGGTAATCCTTTTTTATGTTGACGATGAAAAAGGCAAAGTCATCACCTTCTTCTAAATCTGTTATACCATGCTGACTCAGAAAAACTTTAAACTGCTTGTCGGCAGTAAACTTATAGTGGCCATAGCCCTGATCGCCATCAAATTTGCCATTGAAAAGGATAGTACCGGCTTCCCGTGTTAAAGTGAAATCGCCCTTTTGTGTCCTGGGCAGCGGCGAAAATTCACTTACCTTAAAATCTGAATTGCTCGACCAGTTACGGTCGTCCGAATCACTTCTGAACTCAATTCTTATTTTATCCAATTTAATATTAGCAAACCAGGTACCTTCCGTTGCGGTGTGATTTATCCAATGTCCGTAATTTCCATAATTATTCATGTTCGTCTTTGCTTTCGCTACCGGACGACTGTATGCTGCGGGATCATTAAGCGCACACGCGAGTATTCCCAGTAATGGCAACAGGAAAAAGTATTTCCACATGATGTGAATGTTTGATCTTTTTGCGTTCATCATCAGTATTCGCTTTTTTAACAGCGACTGGTTGTAATTTGTGGTGATACCCAATGAGAGGTGAGGGGCAGATACTTTTAACAGGCTCATTTGGTAACTTGACCTTTCAATTTCTTTATGCTCCAAAACAGAATTATCAGTTAAAAACTCGAGATTACTTTCCAGCTCGGTGCGGTAAAGCCACGCAAATGGATTAAACCATTGTAACACTAAAACCAGTTCGGCCATTAAAATATCAAAACTGTGCCTTTGCTCAATGTGAATTTTTTCGTGCAGTAATATCTGGCTATAGGTTTCCCAATCGTATTTTTCGGGATTAATGAAAATATTGTTTCCGAAAGAGCAAGGCGCTTTATCTCCACTAAGTTCAATAATGCGGAATTTGCCATCAATTATCGCCGGTTTTGTATAAGCCTGGAAAAGCAGGACCACCAATTGCAGCAAAAGGTTTAAGCCGAAAGCGGCGACACCAATCCAATACAAATAGAAAAGCCATTTTACCGAATGCCTTAATAGTGGCAACAATTGGAAAGTTGCCGGTTCGGATTCTTTAAGGCTCGAAGTTGGTGTCGGTGCGATTTTTTGTTCTGCCAGCTTTGTTGGCGCAATTTTTACGTCTGGCGGCGTTTGTACGCCTTTGTTTTGCGGTAGGGTGGCAGTCGGCGTGTAAGCTGCCGGCTGTATCGTCTCTTCGGTGCCTTTTGAGCTGCTTAGTAACGCCCACTGCGGCGGAACCGGCACAAGCGGTATAACAAACGACAAAGCCAGGCAAAAAACCAGAACCCAGCGGTTTAAGCGGTAAAAAGTTTCCTTTTGCAGCAAAAGTTTGTAAAACAAAAGACAAACCGTTATTAATATGGCGACATGCAAAATGTAGGGTATCATTTCTTCTGTGATTTAATCAGGTTTACAATTTCATTTAATTCTTCTTCTGATATCTTTTGTTCTTTGGCAAAAAACATCAACATGTTAGGGTATGAATTATCAAAATACTGGTTCACTATATCTGTCATGGCATGCTTTTGATATTGTTCTTTTGATATGACAGGATAATAGCGGAAAACGTTACCAAAAGATTCATGCGCAAGGAAACCTTTGTCTTCCAATATCTTCACCATAGTGGCTATGGTATTATAGTGAGGCTTAGGGTCGGGCATTTCCTGGATGATCTCCTTTATGAATGCATTTTCCAACTGCCAGCATGCCTGCATTATCTGTTCTTCTCTTTTAGCCAATTTTTGCATAACGATATAAATTTTTTATAAAGGTTATACTAATTAATTAGTTTTGCAACTAATGTGTTAGTATTTCTACTAATGTATTAGTATTATTTATTTAAGTTGTTGATTTACAGAGAGAAAATTTTATTCTTCTTCATTGCGGATAATTTCTGAATCAGGATTTACAGGATTGAAGGATTCACAAGATGCTGGTTAAGCCTAAATCCTGAAAATTCATTAATCCTGTAAATCCTGATTCAGACAAGATTGGAGATTGCTTCGTCGTACCTCTTCGCAATGACGCCAAGCGGATAACTGTCCGCATCCGAACAATAAGTATAATGTATCCGAACGGATTAGTTTTTTATATATTTTGTTAATCATCTAAACGTCAATATTTTATGAAAATGGCATAATCTTGGCACAAGAGTTTGCCAAATACTTTGATTATGATCAAAAACTATTTCCTCATCGCTTTCAGAAACCTTACAAAGAACAAGGCTTTCTCATTTATCAATATCGTAGGGTTGGCCATCGGGATGGCTGCCGGGTTGCTGATAATTCAGTATGTAGATTTTGAATTGAGCTATGATAACTTTCATGTTAAGAAAGACCGGGTATTTCGTGTAACACAGGACAGGTACGACAAAGGTAAATTGAGTACCCAGTGGGCTGGGGGAGCTTTTGCTGTCGGTAATGCATTTAAAAATAACTTTCCTGAAGTAGAGGATTTTGTAAAACTTGTTCCAAGTGGGTCTATTTTGGCGATTTATAACGACCAAAGACTTACTATGGAAAAAACTTATTTTGCCGGGAAGTCATTTTTTAACATTTTTAGCTATCCACTAATTAGCGGTGATCCGAAAACTGCGTTGCAGGATGTTAATACAGCGGTAATAACAGAAACGAATGCTAAAAAGCTTTTTGGCACTACTAACGCTGTAGGAAAGACATTTAAGTATGATCTTAATCTTTTAAAAGTTACCGGGGTTATGAAGGACTACCCGGCAAATACACATTTTAAAAGCGACTTGCTGATTTCATACAGCACGTTAATGAAATTTGTCGGCCCCAAAAACGATCTTGACAACGCATGGCTAAATGACGGCTGCCTTACCTACCTGCTACTAAGGCCTGGCGTTGACGCCAAAGCCTTGGAAGCTAAAATGGCGCCTTTTGTGGATAAAACTTACAAGAAAATCAATTGGTCGGGAGCGAGTGCCAAATACCATTTAATGCCGCTTGAAGATATCCATCTTAACTCACATTTAATGGTTGAGGCCGAACCAAATGGTGATGGTAAATCTGTTTATTTACTGGCCGCCATAGCAATATTTGTAATTATCATAGCATGGATA
>DASXMZ010000043.1:0-1627 GCA_036495385.1 Mucilaginibacter sp.
AGCGCCATAATAAAAAATACAAAAACCTGGCCCGTAGCATCTCCACGGTAAACCGAGAAAGCGGTAAGCAACAGGTTAACCGAATTGAGCATCAGCTCAACCGACATAAATATTACGATGGCGTTCCGGCGTATCAATACACCAATAACTCCTATCGAAAAAACGATAGCACACAATAATATATAATGATTGAGCGGTATGGTTTGTATGTTGTTTGTCAGCGTATTCATCAGGCAGTTTTGGGGTCTTTAGTAGCCAGTAAAACGGCGCCAACCATTGCTGATAACAGCAGGATAGACGATACTTCAAATGGCAGTAAATATTCGTTAAACAAAATTCTTCCTAAGTTTTTTACTAAACCAAGATTAGGGTCTTGCAGAATTACGGGATGTGAAACGCCAAAGGCTTTCAATGCAGCTACTATTGTGACTAAAAAGCATCCGCCCCCGATAACACCTGCGAATTTTACAAGGTTTGACTTACGCGGCTCCGATTCTTTGTTTAAGTTGATGAGCATCAGCGTGTACAAAAACAACACTAAAATTGCCCCCATGTAAACAATGAAATTAACTACAGCCAAAAACTGGGCGTTCATTAAAATATATTGAATAGTGAACGTGAAAAAGGTAAGTATAAGGTAAAGTATACTATGTACCGGGTTTTTCGCAGTGATAACCAGTATGGAAAAAAATATGGACAAAAATGCGATAAAGTAAAACGTACTCATGGTTTATATTTACAAGATACCTGTCCGTTAAAAAGCTGGGCAAAGGTATAAAACTTCTTTATTGATTTAATGGGGCCTCTACTAATTTGTCCTTGCCGTAAATAAAATCTTTCCTTAAATAATCGGCCGGCACAATATCGCCGTCAAGGTAAATGGCTTCTTTAGGGCATGCTTCTTCGCACAATCCGCAAAAAATACAGCGCAGCATATTTATCTCGTAAACCGCTGCATATTTTTCTTCGCGATATAAATGCTCCTCGCCTTTCTGACGCTCGGCCGCAATCATGGTGATGGCTTCTGCAGGGCATGATAAAGCACACAAACCGCAGGCGGTACAGCGCTCCTTGCCGTTCTCATCGCGTTTAAGCGAGTGCATACCACGGAAGTTTTCAGAAAACTCACGCTTTTCTTCAGGATAACTAATGGTTACCGGCTTCCTGAAAAAGTGTTTCATGGTAATTGAAAGGCCCTGTATAATGGCGGGCAAATAAGCCCGTTCCCAAAAATTGAGCGGCTTTGATTCAATTACTTTTCGTTTATTACTTAGTGATTCCATTTTAAAAACTCCGATCTATTTGAAAAAAGTAATAACAATTCCGGTGATTACAATATTGGCAATGGCCAGGGGTATCAAAACTTTCCATCCCAGGTCCATCAGCTGATCGTAACGGAAACGGGGAATGGTCCATCGTACCCACATAAAAAAGAATATGAAAAGGAATATTTTGATAAATAACGCCACAACACCCAATATGGTCACCCAATTTTCGGCTAAGCCAAGATGGTGCATAAAAGGGAAGTTATAACCGCCAAAATATAACGTAGCCATTACCGCCGATGAAATAAACATGTTGATATATTCCGAGAACAGGTAAAAACCTAATTTCATTGATGAATATT
>DASXMZ010000044.1:0-4979 GCA_036495385.1 Mucilaginibacter sp.
AATAAGCTTCTCATTTGTTATGTTTTTAAGTGATAGATAGTGTTTAATATACCAGTGTATTAACTAGTATCTTACAGATTTGGTTTTAAAAAGATTAGTTAAAAATGGCTATAAGTTAACTGGGGCCGGATAACTTATAGCCAGTATCAAACGTCAGGCCCTCCTGATTACTCCCAGAATTATTGCTATAACTGCAATTACCAACAAAATATGAATAATACCGCCTGCTGAATAGAAGAAAAAACCTAATGCCCATCCTATGATAAGGATGACGGCAATGATGTACAATAAGTTGCCCATTTTAAAGTGATTTTAAGTTATAAATGATTTTTTTTACTCTTAACTAAAACCATTCCAAAAAGGGGTGTAAATAAAAAAACCCTGCTTGTGCAGGGTTTTTTTATTTACAGGTACGAATTAATATTCGTCTTCATTAAAAAAGAAGTCATCCTTTGTAGGATAATCAGGCCATATTTCTTCGATATTTTCGTATGGCTCTCCATCATCTTCCAATGCCTGCAGGTTTTCTATAACCTCTACGGGCGCTCCTGATCGGATGGCGTAATCTATTAATTCGTCTTTAGTTGCTGGCCAGGGTGCATCTTCAAGGTGCGATGCAAGTTCAAGTGTCCAATACATATTCTCTTATTTATTATTTTGTTCGTTAAATTTAAATTTTCGCAAAAGTATAATATTTTTAATTTGATTATCAATATTTTTTTTCACAATTTCATAAACGTGGTATCCACTGATTTTCAGGTATTTTGTTGTCATTTCCAATTTTCCGCGCCAAAGTGAATAGGTAATCGCTCAACCTGTTCAGATAAATATTCACTTTTTCATCAACTGTGCTTTGTTCTGCCAGGTGAACTGTTACCCTTTCGGCCCTGCGGCAAACGCAGCGTGCAATATGGCAAAACGAAATGGCATTACTGCCACCAGGCAAAATAAAATGTCTTAACGGCGGCAAATTTTCATTTATTGTATCCATTTCCTTTTCCAGCATTTCAATGTCGTCCGTCTTGAGATCGGGTATTATCATCTTTGATTTTTCCGGATCCGAAGCCAGCGATGATCCGATGGTAAATAACCTGTCCTGGATGAATTTTAACATTTCTTTATCATGCGCAGCAATTTCCTGGTCTCTGATCAACCCGATATACGAATTAAGCTCATCAATAGTTCCATAACTCTCAATTCGTATATGATGCTTTGCAACGCGGGTACCACCTATGAGAGAGGTAAAGCCCTTGTCGCCGGTTTTAGTATATATTTTCATGTTGATTTCGGATGTCGGAATTTCGATTTCGGAATTTTTGTTTTGTGCGATTTCGAATTTATGATTTTGATTCAGTATTTCAGTTTAGATTTACAAAAATTCTTCCCTTACCAGTAAAATAGAGTTAAAACACAATCGGGCTTTAAATGTTGGTCTTAGATAAAATCCGAAATCGAACATCCGAAATCCGAAATCGAACATCCGAAATGAAACATCTCATCATCCTGTCGGCCATTCTAATGCTAAGTTTTAAATGTGGAAGCACGGGTAAAAACGTCACATCGGTTAGTAATAAAACATCGGTAGCTGATTTTTTGAGTGAAAAACAATTTGATGATCTCTTTCCGCTACGGGACAAATTTTACAGCTACGCTGCATTTGTAAAAGCCGTAAAAGAGCTGAGCCAGGTAAAACTTAAGGTAGTAAGGCGGGCTGTATCTGTTTACCAGTTTACGCGCACAGACAAAAGCACCGGCAAATCAACAGTTATACGGCAAGATGAAGACTGGAACGAGGACTGGGCAAAGAAAAAGCCCGACAGTAGCTATGTAATTGACTACGGCAACTTCTGCTCGGAAAAAGACCCCGAAAGGAATAAAAAAGAGTTGGCGGCCTTTTTCGCCCACATAGCTCATGAAACAAGGCATGGCGAAAACGCCAAGTATAATGATGGCCTGATGTTCATCCACGAAAGCAACACTTCGTTGAGCTACATTGCGCCTAATGACGCATACCCTCCCGTATCGGGGAAAAAATATTATGGACGCGGACCTATACAACTGAGTTATAACGGTAATTATGGTTATGCTTCTGATTGTATATTCGGTAACAAAAATGTTTTGTTAAAGAACCCGGGCCTGGTTGAAACAGATCCGGTGATTTCTTTTAAAACCGCTATTTATTTTTGGATGACGCCGCAAACCTATAAACCATCTGCACATGACGTGATGATTGGAAAATGGCGCCCAAATGCGGCCGACAAAGCGGCGGGTCGCGTTCCGGGGTTCGGGATGACTATTAATATTATAAACGGCGAAGTGGAATGCGGTAAAGGCGAAAATATGTACAACATGAATGACCGCATTGGCTTTTACCAATATTTTTTAAAGAAGCTCGGTGTAAGCGATGCTAATTGCGTTTGCTCGTGTGGTGGTATGAAAGCCTATTGATTTCGGAATTTCGATTTTGGATTTTTTGCTGTTCATTAGATATCTTCGACTTTAACACCATAAAATAAGTAAGTAATATCATAATTGGTTTTGGCGTGAAAAACTTTTACGCTCTTTGTAATAAACTGCGCTCCTTATAGTCTATTTGCAAATTAGCCAGTATTAAGTATTTTAGCGAGCCATGAATGATTTACCCTTTAATATAAACGGACTCTGCGCTGAAGAAATAGAACGCCTTCACGAAACCTACAAAGCGCTTAAAGAAAAATTCGGCATTCAATTTACCGGGCATATTAATTTTCACCTGGAGCAGTTTGAAGTGTTTAAAAATTGCCCGGAAATTAATATCCGCGATTCCTATGTTATAAAACGCAATCATAACAACGACACCTATATACTTTTTATCGAAACGAATTCGCAGGTGCCGGGGGGAAAAGGCGGGATTATCAATCATTGTGAACACCAAACCTGGGCGCTTGCCTTTTTAAAAAATGATTTTGGCCGGGTTATGATAAGACGGGAAACGTTGGCCGATAAAATTATTGAACTCATACATCCCATTGAATTGGACTTCGAAGAAGACAAAGCCTTTAGTGACACCTTTTATGTGTTGGTTGACGACCATCCAAAAGCTGTAACAGCCATTAACCGCAATTTCAGGAACGCTGTGATGGATATAAGGGAAGACGATTTTTTGATTGAAATAGTTAATCACACCTTAATAATAGGAGACAAAAAACCTTTTTCGTACGAGAAAGCGCTTTATCTTGCTGAATTTGTGGTGAGGCTGGCGTCTTTATGTTAGGACTAGCAAAGAAAATGCCCCTGAATATGAGAAAGCATTTCCTGATAACGATTCAAATAATTTTAATATCGACAATTTCGGTATCAGCAAAAATCAAAATTGATACAGTAGATTTTTGGCATGTATTTTATAATAAAAAGATAATCAGCGGCTATAATGAATTAAGTAGTAAACCACAGATCATTGTAAAAATTCATGATATAAAGGAAACGGATGTGCTATCAGTAGAATATGGTGATGACACACCAGATGATGACATCAAGACGGGCTTGTATATAAAAGAAGATAGAGTAAAAAACATTCTGGCCAATGGAAAAGGCACCTCTAATCCATTAAAAATATCAGTCTCAAGGATATTTGCAATATGTAAACATTTCAATAAACAGCACCTTGATTTTTATTATTTCGACAAAAAGCATGACAGGTTTATCTTTCAGCTAAAGTTCGTAAATTGAATTGATCTGAACAGGACATGACCAAAATATCTGAGCCCTACACCAAAGTAAAATTGAGCCTTACACCAAACCATACCTTTTGTATTATGCCGAATTTTGTTTTGTAAATAAAACAATAAAGAAAAACAAAGCTTTAAAACAGAACAAAATGGAAAACATAAAAAAAGTAATTTTAGTTACCGGTGCATCTGCCGGCATGGGTAAAGAGTTTGCCAAACATTTGTTACAGGATGGGCATATCGTATACGGCGCTGCCCGCAGACTGGATAAAATGGAAGACATCAAAAAACTTGGTATAAAAGTTTTGGAGATGGATGTTACCAACGATGCCGCAATGGTTAAAGGCATTGACACCATTATTAAGCAGGAAGGCAGGATTGATGTTTTGATAAACAATGCCGGTTTTGGATCGTACGGGGCTATTGAGGATGTGTCTATAGACGAGGCAAAATATCAATTGGACGTAAACGTTTTTGGCGCCGCCCGTTTGGCACAATTAGTTATACCACATATGCGGGATCAGCATTTTGGTAAAATAATAAACATATCTTCGATCGGTGGTAAAATAACTACGCCCTTCGGCGGATGGTACCATGCCAGTAAATTCGCGCTGGAAGCATTGAGCGATAGCATGCGGAACGAAGTAGAACAGTTTGGTATCGACGTAGTGGTGATTGAACCAGGCGGTGTAAAATCTGAATGGGGTAATATAGCCATGGATAACCTGATTAAAACTTCCGGCGATTCGGTTTACGGGTCGTTGGCAAAAAAAATAGTAAATACGCTTAAAGCCGCAGATAATAAACTTGCCGATCCGATAGTTATAGTGAAACTTGTTCAGGAAGCTATTGGGGCTAAAAAGCCAAAAACACGATATTCAGGCGGATACATGGCAAAATTAGCGCTGTTCATGAGAAAGATACTTCCCGACCGCACATTTGATAAGGTAATGCTGAGCCAGGTGAAGTAAATACCAACATTTTAAAAGGTATATTAAATTGAATCTTCAAATTAGCACATTCTCAAATTAATTTCATAGATGCAAGACAAAAGCCATATCCAGCTTAATAACCTGCTTTATTCGTGCATTGATCAAAAACAGCGCAGTAATGAGCAGGTTATCACTGAGCATTCGCTGGGTTATATAATCTCCGGAGAGATATATCTGCAAACCAACAATGGAACAATCATTTTAAAAGAGGACACCATTGGGATAATGCGTCGCAATCAACTGTTAAAATCAATAAAGGTGCCACCGCCAGGTGGTGGGA
>DASXMZ010000045.1:0-5347 GCA_036495385.1 Mucilaginibacter sp.
ATTGATTTGTCCAAACCGAATTGCTTTAGCGCCCAAAATTAAAACATTTTTGGGATGTAGCGAATTGAAGATTGACCCATCCGTTTGCCTCACCTAAATCCTCTCCAAAGGAGAGGACTTTTAGCTTCGCTTTCTAATTAAACCCTCTCCTTTGGAGAGGGCAGGGTGAGGCGAGATATTGCTTACTCGAACCCATATTAAAAACAACCAACTATTACCTATTTAACCTTATCCGTTTCTATCCTGAATTCAATTATTGATAAATGGTCGCCTTCATCTTTCAGGGTAAAAGTTACGCGGAAAATCCCTTTGGCTGTAGTAATTAGCAGTACGCCAAACCTGTAATTGGGGCTGGAATCTATTTTATGAAGCACAGTAACAGTTTCAAGCTTGTTTTGATGAAAAAATTTATCCAGGATAATTTCTGCCTGTGCCTGCGAATAAACATACTCTTCCCCCAGAATTGTCATATCCACAGAAGGTGCAAATAATTTAGAAAGTTCATGAATTTTCCCCTGCCTGATTAAACTGGCTACATTATCTATAACATCGGCAAACGAAATTGCACGGGTCATAAACAAAACAAATAATGACAGGTAAATAAATTTCATAATAGTTAATAGACAACCCCACTAAATGGGTGTTACAAAAAATGAAACTTTAATAAATGCTTGTTGGTCTAATCATTTAAATAAACAGGTACCACCTTTTGTAACAACTACCTTACCAAATCAATTAAAATATTAAATAAATTATTAGCGCACCATTTTAAAACGTTGCATTTATATTTGCAACGTGGAAAAACAAAAAAAAGTTGCATTAATTATTCTTGACGGCTGGGGATACGGCCGTAGTGATAAATCGAACGCTATATTGGCAGCAAACACGCCATTTTTCGATTCAATGATAAAAAAATACCCCAATTCTAAACTTGAAGCCTCCGGAACCGCGGTGGGCTTGCCTGCAGGGCAAATGGGAAACTCGGAAGTGGGACACATGAATTTAGGCGCAGGGCGTGTTGTTTACCAGGAACTGGGCCGTATCCACAAAGCTGTTGAAGATAATGAGCTGCCTCAAAATCCCGTACTAAAAGAGGCTTTTGAGTATGCCAAACAAAATAACAAAAATGTACATTTTATTGGACTGGTTTCTGATGGTGGTGTACATTCACACATACGGCACATAAAGGGTTTATGCGACGCAGCCGCGGCGTATAAACTGGACAATGTATTTATACACGCCTTTTTAGATGGCCGCGATACCGATCCAAAATCGGGTGTAGGTTTCATTACCGATCTTGAGGCGCATATTAAAAATTC
The DNA here is from genome assembly GCA_036495385.1 of Mucilaginibacter sp. Lineage (GTDB taxonomy): Bacteria > Bacteroidota > Bacteroidia > Sphingobacteriales > Sphingobacteriaceae > Mucilaginibacter. The sequence continues at coordinate 1,320 of DASXMZ010000045.1, forward strand.
ACCTGCAAAAATTGCCTCCGCAATTGGACGCTATTACGCTATGGACAGGGATAACCGCTGGGAGCGCGTTAAACTGGCTTACGATCTTATGGTTAACGGCACCGGCGAACCGACGCAAAACATTGTTCAATCTATTAAGGAATCGTACCTTAAAGACGTGACGGATGAATTTGTTAAGCCGATTGTGAAGGTTAATGAAAACGGCAAGCCATTGGCTGTGATAAAAAATGGAGATGTGGTAATATGCTTTAATTTCAGGACCGACCGTGGCCGCGAAATAACCATTGCGCTTACGCAAAAGTCATTTCCTGAATATAACATGCACCCCCTCGATCTTCATTATATTACCATGACGCCTTATGACGAAACATTTAAAGGTGTAAAGGTGATATTCGATAAAGAAGACCTTACAAAAACTTTAGGTGAAATTTTACAGGATGCGGGGAAGAACCAAATCCGCATAGCCGAAACTGAAAAATATCCGCATGTTACCTTTTTCTTTTCAGGGGGGCGCGAAAAGGAGTTTATAAATGAAAAACGTTTATTGGTGCCATCACCCAAAGTGGCTACGTACGATCTTCAGCCCGAAATGAGCGCCGAAGGCATACGCGATGCTATCATCCCTGAACTTAAGAGCGGCTGGGCCGATTTTATCGTGCTCAATTTTGCCAATACAGATATGGTTGGCCATACCGGCGTATTTAGTGCGGTTATGAAGGCCGCCGAAACTGCCGACAGTAGTACAAAAGCAGTTGTTGAAACAGGATTGGCAAATGGCTATTCGTTTATAATAATTGCCGACCACGGCAACGCCGATTATATGATTAACGACGATGGATCGCCAAATACAGCCCATACCACCAACCTGGTTCCTTGTATTATCATTGATGATGACGTTAAGCACGTGAAAGATGGTAAACTTGGCGACATAGCACCAACAGTGTTAAAATTGCTGGGCGTTAAGATTCCTGAAAAAATGACCGGGAATGTATTGGTATAAATCAAAAGTCGGGCTTTCAGTTGCGCTCACAGGCAGTGTCCTGCTGTTAGTCTTTTTGTCGGCCTGCAAACCCGAGATAAAAGAAACCGGATATTTTGATCTCAAGGGGTATTTTAAAAGTGATATTGCCCGCCTAAACAGGCTGGGTAAACCTATTTTAAAAACTATTACTTATAACACCACCACTGAACAAAAAAAAGTATATATAAAGAATTGGGATCTTGAGCTCGATTCTTTTATCGGGTCGGATATAAACAGGCCTGCCTGGAAAAATAGCTATTACATAACAGCTGATAGCAATTTTTTGATATACAAAGCAAAATACGATGAGCTTAAGATGCGAAAAATGGTCATCAAAAAAGAAAATGGAAAAGTTAAGTGGATACTGATCTATAACAGAACCCCAAAAAATTTTATTTACCAAACTACAGAGAAACTGAGTTATTTTCCCGACTCCCTTTATTTGATTGAACAGACGCAAAAGGTGAGGCTAATGAGAGCTAATTATTATAAAGTGCAGGGAGTTATAAACAAGTAATTTTTGGAGGAAGCAGAAAGCTAAAAGCGGAAAGTCCAAAGTTGAAAGCTAAAAGAAGGAGGTGTCATGGTGAGGCTCTCGAACCATAGTGGGCAAAGGCCTTTGCGCACGTGCTTCGACGGGGCTCAGCATGACATGCCCCTTTCCAAAGAGCTTTTTCCTTGCTTTAACCTTTCGCCTCATTTACTGAACCCAACCAAAAGGTGCAGTTTTACTGGATCGTACAGCTGCCCAGCTTTAATAACCTGGCTGACATTACGGATCTCCCTGATATTTTTTAGCGGGTCGCCGTCAACAATAGTTATATCGGCGCGTTTACCAGCCTCTATCGAGCCCGTTTGTTTGTCCATCTTCATAACCTGGGCAGGCGTTATTGTTGCGGTTTGTATGGCTTGCATGGGCGTTAAACCTGCCCCCACGTATAGTTCCAGTTCGCGGTCGAGGCTAAAGCCGGGGAAGCCCTGATCTGTTCCGGCTACAATGGATACACCAGCATCGTAAAGTACTTTTACCAGCTTCACCATGCTTTGGTATAGCGGTTTAAACTTTTCGGCTCCTGCGGGATCCTGACCAGTGTTTTTAAATAATGCCTGCAGCGGCAATGGCAATGTGTAAAATCCAGGTTCCATAATAGTGATATCTTCTTTAACCGATCGGAAACTCATTTCAAAAACACCAATAGTGGGGTCAATCACCACATTATGCTGTTTAATAAACTTTATAGCTGCGATACTCGTTGAGTCCTCAAAGTTTAGCGAGCGGTCTTTATTCCGCTTCATAATGGAGTATACATACTGAACATGGTTAACCATATCCATACCCGAGTCTACCCCAGCCTGTAGAGTCATCCCGATTGGAATATGACCGGTTACGGTAAGCCCCAGGCGGTGCGCCTCGTCGCAAATCGCTTTAACAATAGCCGGTTTTACGGAGCTGTAAATTTTTATCTGTACAAATCCGTTTTCTTTGTACATGTCAACCTCTTTTATGGCTTCTTCTTTTGTATCAGCCTGTATGACGCCCAGCGCGAATTGACCTTTGCCGTCAATAATACCTGCCTTTAAAATTTCCGGGCCAATGCCTTTACCATCGTCAATTGCTTTTTTTATAGCGTTGATATAATCAAATTCGTTACCGCAATCGCGTACAGTTGTTACACCGGCAGCGAGGTAAGCGGGTCCCCATTCGGCTTGTTCAAAGTGGGCATGCATATCCCACAAACCCGGTAAAACCGTTTTGCCTTTAGCATCTATGATCTTCGCATTCGCTGGTACTTTTACTTCGCCAACACTCCCCACCTGTTTGATGATACCGTTTTCAATAACTATTACCGAATTTGGAATCGCTTTTCCATTGATCACATCTATTAAAGTTCCGCCGGTTATAGCGATTACTTTGTCGCCGCCTTCTGTTTTGGGAATAGCTTTTGTAAACAACCGCATGCTATAAGTAGCCGCCCTGCTGATTAATGTTGGCAGTAACGACTCATATTGCTCGCGCATCATCTCCAACTTATCAGCTTCAGCATCGTTGGTTATCAGGCACATCAATTGCCCTTTATGATCGAGCCACACCAATTCATTACCCCATATTAACCCGCTAATGGTATACCTGTCCAGTACCAGCGGTTTACCATCGAAACTAAGCGTGTCAATGCCGTCTTTTTTAATTTGAACTGTACCAACCGGTAAAGTATTTATGGATGCCGGCTGTTTATGGTTCTTCCAGTATTGCAACAACACTTGCTGCACCGTTCCGGGCGAGTAACCGGCTACGGGGAAGGTTAACGGCGTAATTTTTTTTGTATAGCTCGAATCATCGACCCTTATATGCGCTGTATTTCCGGATATGGTGATATCATCGTCGATAGTCGATGACCTTGACGTTCTGCCTTTTGCCATTAAGCCCAAAGGTTGAAGCGCCGGCGTTACTTTAAGTTTTGCCTTTAATGGGACAGGTGAACCGCGGTCGACAAATTTAAAATCGACGGTGTACACAATCGTATCGCCGGATTTGCTGATATGGTAAGTTTCTTTACCGATATGCTGTGCAAATTTATGAAGGAAAAATGTGCCGCTGTCGGCGGATAAATTATTTTGCGCGGCTGCTTTAAAAAACAAGCCGGTTAAGCAAAAGAGTACAAGGTATTTTTTCATGGTAACAGGATAGGTAAAAACTGCAATGTATTACTTTTTCAGAAAAAAAGAAAGCCCGGTTACGACAATAACCAGGCTGAACACAATATAGGTGTATAAAGTTGATTTCAGTTAGGTGTAAACACTAATTGTCACAAATTTTTTCGAATTTCACGAATTAAGTTAGTTTCAATTCGTGAAATTCGTTTTAATTGGTGCGAATTTGTGTTTATCAATTTATAATCTCTCACCATGCTGACTGATATCGAGACCGATAAGCTCTTCTTCCGCGGAGACACGAAGAGGTGAGATCATGTCTGTTATTTTTAATAGCAGCAGCGAACCAAAAAATGAA
>DASXMZ010000046.1:0-1968 GCA_036495385.1 Mucilaginibacter sp.
ATGTTGTAACCCGGTCAAATGGAGGCGATTTGTCAAAATAGAGAAACTATAATCTAACTTTTCCACAAAGTAACCTTCCAACTTTATAACCTTCCAACCTTCCAACAAAATTTAAAAACAAAAAAACCCCTGTTAAAGCAGAGGTCCTTAAGAAATTAATCTTTAAAATTATGCTTTTTTTACATTTACTGCCTGTAATCCTTTTCTGCCTTCTTCCACATCGTATGTAACGCTGTCGTTATCTTTAATGGCATTTACGCCGCCTTGCACATCTTTAAAGTGTACAAAAAGATCTTTACCATCCTCGGTAACGATAAAACCATAACCTTTTTGTGTGTTAAACCATTTTACTTTTCCAGTTTTCATAAATATTAATAATTGTTGTATAAATAAATGTTGTACCGATTAAAAAGCTATGCCAAAACTGAATAAAATAGAATTATAGTCAGAAAGGGTATAGAAGCGCCAATCTGTTCAAATATATAAAAATTAATAACCAAATAAAATTATTTATTTGGTTGCGGCGTCATACGTAAATAAGGCTTAACTATGGTAAAACCTTTTGGAAATTTTGCCGGGATATCTTCTGTCTTAATTGCAGGTACCACAACAACGTCCTCCCCTTCCTTCCAGTCGGCTGGTGTTGCCACGCTGTAATTGGCCGTTAATTGCAGTGAATCGATCACCCGCAGGATCTCCTGGAAGTTTCTTCCGGTTGATGCCGGGTAAGTGATCATCAGCTTAATAGTTTTATCAGGACCGATAACGAACAGCGACCGCACGGTGGCCGTCAGCGATGCATTAGGGTGAATCATGTCATAAGCCAGCGCAATTTCGCGGTTTTCGTCGCCAATGATGGGGAAATTTACCTCAACATGCTGTGTTTCATTGATATCGTTTATCCATCCTTTGTGCGATTCAACCGAATCAACGCTCAATGCAATAACTTTAACGTTTCGTTTGTCAAATTCGCTTTTTAAGGACGCTGTTTTGCCTAGTTCGGTGGTGCAAACGGGCGTATAATCTGCAGGGTGCGAAAATAGCACACCCCAGCTGTCGCCCAGGTATTCATAAAAATCCACTTCACCTGCTGAGGTTTTTGCCTTAAAGTTTGGAGCTTTGTCTCCTAATCGTAAACTCATGATATTAAAATTTTATCGGTTAAATATTGTACTAAGTTATATCGATTGTTTTATTAATCAATATTATTTTTCGAAAAGCGATTAATCATATAGACTTTATATAGAAAATTTACTTCAGCATTATATTGGGCGCCTGCCTTTTGATTCCTGATTCATTTCAAAGAACATATTCCCGCCGTTTTTGTTAAGTCGACGTGAGTTCGGTTCGAACACCCATTCGCCTCACCTAAATGCTCTCCAAAGGAGAGGACTTGAACCGCGCGCTTTTTTAGAACCCTCACCTTTGGAGAGGGCCGGGTGAGGCGAACAAGATGTTTATATCGAAACGCGGGCTAACCCAATGATAAAAATGGAACGACACACCTATAACACCGGTATAATCGGTAATTGCGCTTACCTTGCGCACATCAATAAAAACACTAATGTCGACTGGCTTTGCTGGCCGCGATTTGACAGTACTTTTGTTTTTGGAGGCCTGCTGGATCATAAAAAAGGCGGGGCATTTTCCATATTGCCCATCGAGGATTTTACCTCCCGTCAATATTATCTCGAAAATACCAATATACTGATCACCGAAATTACCACTAAGAGCGGCAACAGTTACCGGGTAACCGACTGCGCCCCCCGTTTTTATGAGCACCAGCGCTATTACAAAGCCCTGATGATGATCCGCAAGATTGAACCCATGGAAGGCACGCCCCGCATAAAAGTAAAATGCGAACCCGTAGCCGACTACGGCAGGATAAAGCCCCATGTTAATCGCGGCAGCAACCACATACAATACTTGGGTGGCGAAGAAGATATGCGGCTAACTACCAATATACCT
>DASXMZ010000047.1:0-12593 GCA_036495385.1 Mucilaginibacter sp.
ACAGTCGATAAATTTAAAAACATTAAAAGCCCGCTCCTTTGGAGAGGGTTGGGTGAGGCAACCATGAAATTCGCAACAAAAGCAATACACGCAGGGCAGGAGCCCGATCCAACTACCGGGGCAGTGATGACTCCGATATACCAAACATCTACCTACTGGCAGAAATCGCCGGGGGATAATAAAGGGTATGAGTACTCACGCGGCACAAATCCAACCCGTAAGGCGCTGGAAAATTGCCTTGCTGCTCTGGAAAACGCCAAATTCGGACTGGCATTTTCAAGTGGTATGGGCGCTACCGACGCCGTGATGAAATTGCTGATGCCGGGAGACGAGGTCATTACAGGGAACGACCTTTATGGTGGTTCGTACCGCATTTTCACCAAAATATTTGCCAACTATGGCATCAAGTTTCATTTTCTTGATCTGTCAGATCCTGAGATCATCCGGAAGTATATAAACGAAAAAACCAAACTCATCTGGATTGAAACGCCGACTAATCCGACCATGCAAATTGTGGATATAGCGACGATCGGAAAAATCAGCAAAGAAAAAAATATTCTATTTGCTGTGGATAACACCTTCGCTTCACCTTACCTGCAAAACCCTATTGATTTGGGTGCGGATATCGTGATGCACTCGGTAACCAAATACATTGGTGGTCACTCAGACGTGGTTATGGGGGCGTTGATGCTGAATGACGAGGAATTGTATAAAAAGCTTTGGTTTATTTACAATGCCTGTGGCGCCACACCCGGACCGATGGACAGCTTTTTGGTACTTCGCGGTATAAAAACCCTGCACCTACGCATGAAAGCTCATTGCGAAAACGGGAGGAAAATAGCTGAATTTTTAAAGACTCACCCCAAAGTCGATAAAATATATTGGCCAGGTTTTGAAGATCATCCTAATCATGCGATAGCCAAAAAGCAAATGCGTGATTTTGGCGGAATGATCTCTATTACGCTTAAGGGCGCCGATTTGAAAGAGACTTTCAGGATAGCTTCTTCATTTAAAGTTTTTTCATTGGCGGAATCATTGGGCGGAGTAGAATCTTTGCTAAATCACCCCGTAAGCATGACTCACGGCTCAATTCCGAAAGCTGAACGCGAAAAGGCAGGGGTTGTTGATAATCTATTACGATTAAGCGTAGGAGTAGAGGATGTGGATGATTTATTGGAGGATTTGAAACAAGCACTTAGCCCCCCGACCCCCTAAAGGGGGAGTTTTCCTTTATAGTGGATATGATTATGCGTTCAGATGATAAAAATTCCCCCTTTAGGGGGCTAGGGGGCCTAAAATCCTTCCTTGATTCAAAAGTCGCTCAATATAACCAACCCGACTTCATTCCCAACGACCCGGTATCTATTCCACATTTATTTACCAAAAAACAGGATATCGAAATTATGGGCCTTTGGGCAGCGGTGCTTGCCTGGGGACAGCGGATTACCATTATCAATAAATGCCGGGAATTGATTACGCTGATGGATGGCGCTCCCTATGATTTTATTATGAATCATGAAGAGCCAGATCTGAAAAAGATGCTTCATTTTAAACATCGCACCTTTAATGATATCGATACCCTTTACTTTATATCTTTTTTCAGATACCATTATGAAAGGCACGAATCGTTGGAGTCGGCATTCGTGCCTGCTGACGGAAATTATTCCTCCTTTAGGGGGTTAGGGGGCTTTCGCGACTACTTTTTCTCCTTGCCCGATTACCCGCATCGAACCAAAAAACACATTTCATCGCCATCGCAAAAATCGACCTGTAAGCGGCTCAATATGTTTTTACGCTGGATGGTACGAAAGGACAATTGCGGCGTTGATTTTGGCATCTGGAACCAAATCAAACCGTCAGAACTCATTATCCCTTGTGATCTGCATGTCGATAGGGTTAGCCGAAAATTAAACCTCATCACCCGTAAACAAACCGACTGGCAAACTGCTGTTGAACTTACTGAAAGGCTAAGGGAATTTGACCCTGTTGACCCGGTGAAATATGATTTCGCGTTGTTTGGATTGGGAATAGAGGAAAAGTTTTAGTTTTAATCGTTGGCAAGGTTTTTATTATAACAAATATCTTAGTAAATTTGGGTATGACCACACTGACTGTAAATATACAAAACGAAAAAGACCTGCCTGTTTTGCAGGAGATATTGAATCGTTTTGGAATGACCTATACGGTTGAAGAAAACAAGGAATATTCCTTTACCAAAGCCGAAATTGAAAATCTGGTTAAAACCAAACAGGATTTTATTGATGGCAAGACAACTGCACGTAATTGGTCTGACATTGAAGAAGACTTAAACCGTGCCTACAATTAAGCTGCTCAAACGGGCCGAGCTAGAGCTTATTGATGCCTGTGAATGGTATGAGAAGCGGCAGAAAGGCCTTTCAGCCAGATTCAGGCGAGAACTCAGGGATTCATTAAATTTCATAAATTTAAACCCTAAACTTTACGAAATAAAATATAACACAGATCTTCGTTTTGCACACCTGAAAAAATTTCCCTATGTCATTATTTATTGGTATGATGAGCATTTGAGTACAGTATTCGTTACCTCAATTTTTCACACCAAAAGAAATCCTGAAAAATTTGAACAGCAATAACTGTTTCATTCCAGTAAAATCCTTAATTTATCCTATAATTGCACCAATGAACAGCAACCAGGAAACCTGGCCCCAATGGGCAACCGAAGAGATTGTAATAGAAGAATATAACCCCGTTTGGCCCCTGCTTGCATCCATATTGATAAGGGAACTTAAAACCTTATATAAGTTCGAAAACGAATCATTTGAACACATCGGTAGTACAGCCGTTCCTGATTTAGCGGCGAAACCCATCATAGATATTATGATTGCGGTTGATAATTTTGATGATATCGATGCAATTAAATTTGCTTTAGAATCGGAAAACTGGAATTTGATTCCGCCTGATTTAATGGGTAAAGATTACCAACGCACTTTTGTAAAAGTGGTTAATGATAAACGCTTTGCTCATTTCCATTTGATATTAAATAAGGATGGTAAAGCCAAACGCCATATTACCTTCAGGGATGCATTGAAGCAAGACCTATCGCTGGCAAATGACTACGCCAAATTGAAAACAGAACTCGCCGAAAAGTTCAGGAACGATAGAGAAGGGTATACCGATGCCAAAAGCGGATTTATTGATATTGCCTTACGCATCAGATAACGATGTGAATTTAATTAAGGTGATTTGAGTTGAATAAATTAGATTTGTTTAACTAATCAATATCATCATGACAATTCCTAAACCATTACTTACCTTTTTAATGATCTTTCTGTTTTTCGGCGCGAAATCGGAAATCATTGATGGTCCCGCTAATTTTCGACTTAAACCCAATGGACCAATATTGTTTTCTTTGAAGGATGGAGAGGAGGTAGAGTGCGGGCTTTTGAAAAATGGTTGGTATCAAATCTCAATTGATATCGGTATAACCGAAAAACAGTTCGATAATGGATACGACGTAAAAAAAGGCGACAAGTTAATTAGTTTCAAGAACAGGCTTATTGCTGTGGCATTTAGGGATATACCAGGAGAGGCGACTCGACCTTCGTCTGGCGATATGGAAATCTTTGGATATGTAGCAAAATCAAATATTAAGGCCAATTCGATAGCGGAAAATGTTTTGGACTCGGTGATTAAGGTTAATGGAGCTCATGTTCAATATGATAAGCTAAAAAGTTTTATAATAAAAGAAAAATATCACGAAGAACACTTGCCTAAAAATATGCTTCCCAGTTTAAAGAGATTTTATATTTATGAAAGTACAGTGATTGACCCGTCACCAATTTCCAGGATTGCACTATATTTTGAAGATAACGAGTTGATGGCTATTGAACATTCCCGTCCGATTAAGCTTGGAAATTTTAACGATTATCCTGTTTTTGAAGAAAATAAACTAATGATAATTAAATCTCCAAAGGGGCTATCGGAGAAGCAGTTTGTGAGAAAGGTTACGGAATCATATGCCGGCTCAGATTAATCGGTCAACTACTCACCTAATAAACCTAATCAACCACTCACCAATTCTAAGCTTCCTCTTTAAAATAAACCTTATAATAATTCATGTGCTTCTCGTCATCAAAGCCTTTTTCAATCAGTTCCTTATTGCCGTGAATGTAGATATGGAAGTTTTTATCCAGTTTTAGTACGCTTTTATAAACCCGCGACTGCTTTTTTACAGCGTTGCCTGATATTTCAAACGTATCGCCAATCGGACTTTCATAATCCATTTCGAACTGGTTTTTAAAGTTTTTGAACGATTCAATAGCTTTTGGATTGCCGATCACTTCGCCGGTAAATTCGTCCATGTCAAACGTATCTTTCTCATTAAAATACTTCATCGACCGGTTCAGCAGGTCTATTTTGTCGGCTTTGCTCAATTCAAATTCATCATCCAGCTTTTGCGTTACAAAATTCTTGTAAATACCTAAAGTGTTGCTGGTTTGGTTAAAACTATCGTTCCGGATTTTTAGTTGTAAAAACTCATCCTTCCAGTAAGCCGCGGCATCCTGGCTGCGACTGGTATTATCAACAACCACCAGCTTATAACCAATTTCCTTTTCGGTATTAAATATCAAACAGCCCTTATCCAGCTTGTTAATGTTGATGGCGTTTTCCTCGTAATCAACCTGGAATCCTCCGCCGGCAGGGTTAACTTTCAGATAGGTTTCCTTATTTTCCGACTTGAATATGCCTATGGCATCCAACAAGTCGCCTTCTATTTGTACCTTGTTAAAATAAGCAACATACAATTCGCCCGACTTAATTTTGGGATGATTCGATACCTTGTATAAGTATTTAGCAATCTGTTCTGATGCTTCGTGAAAATTTTCCTTGTTCTCAAAAATGCTGGTAGCAAAATGATAAACTTCATTTAAATTTAAGTCGTTACTGCTGTGATTCAGGTGATAAACTTCATTAACCTTTTCAAAAGGCTTTAAAAAATACTGCATTAATAACTGCGGAATCAGGTCATCTTTCAACATCATCGGATGATCGGATAAAGCATACATTTCATTCTGCGCCTGGTTGCCAACATGATGCACAGAGATAATATCCAGCGAAGCTTCAAAAAAAGTTACCATAATATAGGAGCGAAGGTAGAATTTTTGACCGTTGATTACGCTGATTAAATGATTGTTTTGATTTCAGCGAAATCAGTAAATCAAAATAATCAGCGGTTCAGACAATGGGACTTTTCTCGGTGAGGTTTCCAATCCTTGAGTCACCATGTGAAATCAATTCACAGATACTTATCGCTGCTTCTTCAAAACCTTCTACGCTTTCGTGTATTAATAGCCAGTTGCCGTGCCGTTCATCGCCATTAACAAAAAAACCACCAAGTTCCGGGATCTCATTTTTTAAACTTTCGTGATGACTTTTGATTGTAGCTACCCATATGCCATTAAATTCCGGTTCATTGTCGCGCTTGCGGAGTATCAGCATGATCCTTTTGCCAATGTAGATATAATGCATACCGAACATCTTTTTAACTACGATGCCGGTGGGTAAATAATCAAACACAAAGTTGAAAGGGGCCGTAGTCATTTGTCATTACGTCATTAATCATTGTAAAAATAGTTCATTATTCATAGATAATAGATCATAGCAATTTGTTTTATCTTTGCAAATTCCACCAATGGCTAATGACCGATGACACAATGACCAATGACCAAACAATCGTCGCGCTTGCCACACCAAACGGAACCGGTGCCATAGGCGTCATCCGCCTTTCGGGACCGGAAGCAATAACTATTGCGAACAGCGTTTTTCGGGGTAAGGATTTAAGAAAACAGCCCTCTCACACCATACATTTTGGCAATATCGTTGACGGCGAAGTTGTATTAGACGAAGTACTAATTTCTCTTTTTATAGCCCCGCGTTCTTATACCCGCGAAAATGTGGTTGAGATATCCTGTCATGGTTCGGCTTATATCATCGAATCAATTATTAAACTGCTGATAAAAAACGGGGCGCGTTCGGCGAAGGCAGGAGAGTTTACCCTCAGAGCATTTTTAAACGGGCAACTGGATCTTTCACAAGCCGAAGCCGTCGCCGACCTTATTGCTTCCAATTCTAAAGCGTCGCAACAAGTGGCCTTGCAACAGCTGAGGGGTGGCTTCAGCAGTCAATTGCAATCCTTGCGGGATCAGTTGGTGCAGTTCGCATCATTAATAGAACTGGAGCTCGATTTTGCAGAGGAAGATGTAGAATTTGCCAACCGCGAGCAACTAAGAAAACTTATATATGAAATTAACGGTGTTATAGGCAATCTTATCCGTTCGTTTGAGTTGGGGAATGCCATTAAGCAGGGAGTTAACACAGTCATCGCCGGAAGGCCAAACGCGGGCAAATCAACACTGTTAAATGCGTTGCTCAATGAGGAACGCGCCATAGTAAGCCACTTACCCGGTACCACCCGCGATACTATAGAGGAGGTGCTGAATATTAACGGCATAAACTTCCGCCTGATCGATACCGCCGGGATAAGGGAAGCGACTGATGCGATTGAGCAGATAGGGGTGGCGCGGACTATGGAAAAGATAAACCAATCAGCATTGCTGATCTATGTTTATGACGCATCGCAGATAACTATCGCAGAGCTTAACCAGGATATTGAAAGCCTTCAAAAGCCAGGGATTAAGATGATGGCAGTTGCTAACAAAATAGATTTATTAGATTCGGAGGTGGGAAGTCGGAAGTCCGAAGTCGGAAGTCCGAAGTCTGGAAAAGTTGCTACCAGTTCTGACATCCGACCTCTGACCCACGATATCATCTTCATCTCCGCCAAGGAAAAACGACACATCGACGAGCTGAAACACAAAATATATTCGACTGCTATTAAAGACCAGTTGACTGGCGATGAAACCCTGGTAACCAATATACGCCACCTGGAGGCCCTTCAGAAGACCGAGGCGGCATTGATCAGGGTGTTAAACGGCATTGATGCCATTACCTCCGACTTTTTAGCTATGGATATTAAACAAGCCCTCTATTACCTCGGCGAAATAACCGGGGCGGTTACCACTGACGATCTGCTGGAAAATATTTTTAGTAAGTTTTGTATTGGAAAGTAACATTAGCAACTTAGAAATTGCCAATCAAATGAACTCCATTTGAGGAATTTCATGTGGCCAATACAGTCCCCAATTGTGTATTTTGCTTTTAGTAACTTTTATTACAGTCAGACTTATTGGGCAGCCTGATCAACAGCTCAGCAAGAATCTGTCCCAGCTCAATTTCCATTGCGCTAATAAGCGGCCGCCCGCAAGCTTTGCATTTATGGGCCATCAACAGATTAAACTCTGTAAACGGAAGGATAAAATCCGGGCTTTGGATAGTCACGGATTCTGTGCATTGAAAGTTAATGCAATAGAGATAATAGTAAGTGACGTCGGTACGCATATGTTTTTCTTATAGTTTAGTTTAAAAATGAAAAATCGCCGCCGAATTCACTATAGACGAAATTATAAAAGTGTTGTAATTGTTTGGTTGACAAAAAAACATAGAAGAGATTACCGTCCTTCGGTTAATATTAATAAACGTGCAATGGTTAAATAATTTGCGAAAAGGAAATTGTTTAATACTTCCTGATTGATAATGCTACACTTTATTACTCAGCGGTTTTCCGTTCCGCGACATTTATTATAAGCCCTAAATTATTTTTTTAATATTATTTTTTATTAAAATAATATTTTTTACTATCTTCCAAGCTCAATTATAAAATCTTATTGCAGTGAACACTGATAACACCAAATTAGCGCCGGTTACAAAATGCGGCGCTTGTAAAATTGATCTCAATTACAGAAACAGGGTTTCGAGAGGAAAAACTGTTAAGGTCCTGTTTTTTTGGCTGCCTATAAGAAGGTACCAATGTTACCACTGCGACAGAAACTATTTTACTTTGAGTTTAATTGATGATAAGGTTGTTATTCCTTTAAATTAGTCGATGCCGTGTTTTGCACGATTAAAATAAAGCTGGTGTTTATTTCATTACTCAACCCCGTACATACGGGGTTGTTCAGTGTTCGACATTAAATTCCCAACTCAATACCGTTGGGGAAGCGCGCCGTGCCAAATAAAAAATGCCCCTTAAATCCAATAGGGGCATTTTCAGAATTATTAACTTAAAATTAGGGTTTCTTGTTGTACGGGTTAATTAATCGCAATGTTTCACGAAATATTGAAAATTTTTACTGATGGTATGCCTATAGAGAACTAACCATTTCAGTCTGCTTCAACTTCATTACTGATACTGCCTTATTTCAAACCCTTCCTTTAACATTTTTTAACATATTTCCTCAAAATTTTGTTGCCAAAAATTGATTCGCTGTTTAAGTTTGCAAATTGAAAAATAAATCGTTTTAATGGAAGATATAACAAGTAATACTACACAGCCTTCTACCGATGCTTTAACGGGCAGCAATGCTTATTCAATGGATATTAGGGCCATTAATGAAATGATCCAGCGCGAAAGTGCCTTTGTCGATTTGCTTAAAATGGAGATGGATAAAGTGATTGTGGGTCAGAAATATATGGTGGAACGTTTGCTGATCGGCTTATTGGCCGACGGGCATATCCTGCTTGAAGGTGTACCTGGTTTGGCTAAAACATTGGCTATCAATACGCTTTCTAAAACTATTCAGGCCGATTTCAGCCGTATTCAGTTCACCCCCGACCTGCTCCCTGCCGATTTGGTGGGTACAATGATCTATAACCAAAAGAAAGAGGAATTTATAGTTAGAAAAGGACCTATCTTCTCTAACTTTATCCTGGCCGACGAAATAAACCGCGCCCCCGCAAAAGTACAAAGCGCCTTGCTTGAAGCTATGCAGGAACGGCAGGTTACCATTGGCGATAACACTTTCCCGCTGCCTAACCCTTTCCTGGTACTGGCCACCCAGAACCCGATAGAGCAGGAGGGAACCTACCCGCTGCCTGAAGCCCAGGTTGACCGTTTTATGCTGAAGGTGGTAATAGGTTACCCGAGTAAGGAAGACGAAAAGCGGATCATCCGCTCGAATATCGCACCGCAGGGAATGTTAAAACCAACGGCAATTGTACGTCCGGAGGATATCATCAAAGCGCGCAAGGTGGTTAGGGAAGTATATATGGACGAAAAAATTGAGCAATACATCATCGATATTGTCTTCGCCACCCGCTATCCCGATCAATATAAACTGGCTAACTACAAAAACCTGATTAGCTTTGGTGCATCGCCAAGAGCGAGTATTAACCTTGCACTGGCTGCAAAAGCTTATGCATTTATCAAGCGCAGGGGCTATGTAATTCCCGAGGATGTAAGGGCAATTTGTCACGATGTGCTAAGGCACCGCATAGGGCTAACCTACGAAGCCGAAGCCGAAAACATGACCACTGAAGATATTATCACAGGAATATTAAACGCGGTAGAAGTACCGTAGGGGAAGCTTCACAGCCCCTCCTAAATCCTCCCCGGTAGGAGGACTTTAGACATTTCTATAAGAACAGAAATGTTTCCCAAATTAAGAAAAATCAAAGTCTCCCCAACTGGGGGAGATTTAGAGGCTCGAGGAAGAAGATTCAATAAAAGCAAAATCAAAAAGTCTCCCCAACAGGGTCCAAAGGACTCCTTCGGAGGGAGATTTAGAGGAGGCTTAATGGCAAAAGACACAAAAGAACTATTAAAAAAAGTACGGAAGATTGAGATTAAAACCCGGGGGATGAGCAATCATATTTTCTCGGGCGAATACCACTCTGCTTTTAAAGGGCGGGGTATGGCCTTTAGCGAAGTGCGTGAGTACCAGGTGGGCGACGAGATCCGTACCATAGATTGGAACGTTACCGCCCGCTTTAATCATCCATATGTTAAAGTTTTTGATGAAGA
Source organism: Mucilaginibacter sp. (assembly GCA_036495385.1). Lineage (GTDB taxonomy): Bacteria > Bacteroidota > Bacteroidia > Sphingobacteriales > Sphingobacteriaceae > Mucilaginibacter. The sequence continues at coordinate 9,899 of DASXMZ010000047.1, forward strand.
GCGTGAACTTACTGTAATGCTGCTGATGGATGTAAGCGGATCCGAGAATTTTGGTACTATCAACCAGCAAAAGCAGGACCTGGCTACCGAGATTTGCGCTGTGCTGGCTTTTTCGGCCATACAGAACAATGATAAGGTGGGTGTGATTTTTTTCAGTGATAAGATTGAGAAATTTATCCCACCAAAAAAAGGACGTAGTCATATCTTAATGATCATACGGGAATTGATAGACTTTAAGCCTCAAAATAAAGGAACCAATATTGCCGAAGCTTTGAAATATTTCACAAGTGCCATCAAAAAGAAATGTACGGCTTTTATTATTTCTGATTTTATGAGTCCTACGTTCGAGGTGCAGCTAAAGATTGCCAATAAAAAACATGATATTATAGCCTTAAGACTTTTCGATAAACACGAAGAAGAGTTTCCTGATTTGGGGCTAATCCCGGTAAAGGACGAAGAAACGGGCGAGGTAGTATGGGTGAACACTAGTGATAAAAGCGTGCGCACCGCCTTTAAGGCCGATGCTTTAAGGAGGAATGCAGCTTTAAAGGAAGTTTTCAGCAAGTCGGGCGTGGATGCTGCCGATATTGGTACGCATGAATCGTACGTTAAACCATTAATGACATTATTTAAAAAACGGGAGAGCAGGCGCTAAAAAATGAAGAAACAGTTTTTTAATTATACCCTGGCTTGTATGTTTTTACTTGGCTTTGCTGATAAAGTCCGGGCGCAAAGCATACAAGCCGAAGCAAAATTACAGCAATATACCATAAGGATAGGCGATCAAACCAAACTATTCCTGAGTGTTCACCAGCCGGCAAAAGAACATGTTAATTTTCCGAAATTAGGCGACACTGTAGTGAGCAAAGTTCAGGTAGTAAACACAGGCAAACCTGACACCACCGCTGATAAGAACGATCCTAAAAACATAACGGTTATACAGGGTTATACCATAACCAGTTTTGATGCAGGTACATATACCATACCGCCGTTTGCTATCGGTACGGCGGCAGGTGTTTTAAAAACCAACGAGTTAACATTGCAGGTTGCAACGGTAAAGGTTGATACCACTAAAGCTATTTACGATATTAAACAACCTTTGGCAGTGTCGTATACGTTTTGGGATTGGGTTAAGGACAATTGGTATTGGATAGTGATTGGCGTTGTGGCCCTTACCGCTATTGGCGGCCTCATATGGTATTATCGTAATAAGCCCAAAAAGGAAGTTAAAATTGAGGCGCCAAAGCCTAAAGTGGCGCCGCATATCATAGCGCTGAAGCAGCTGAAAGAACTACAGGAAAAAAAGCTTTGGCAGCAAGGCGAAATTAAACAGTTCCATATCGAGCTAACCGACATTCTGCGTGAGTACCTTGAAAAAAGATACCTGGTAAAGGCCCACGAACAAACAACGGACGAAATTTTGTCAGGCTTAAGACGCAAGCATTTGAACGATGATGATAAAAACGTGCTCAACAAAATATTGGTTCTTGCCGATTTGGTGAAATTCGCAAAAGAGAAGCCGTTGCCCGCAGAGAACGAGCAAAGCATAAACAACGCCATTTATTTTATAGAAAGAACGTGGCAGCCGGAACTGATAGAAAGCACAGAGGGAGGTAACACCCATGTTTAACGGACTCGAATTTGCACATCCCATGTTTTTGTGGCTATTGATTGTTATTCCGATAATGATCGCCTACTATATATGGAGGGAGCAAAAACTACAGGGCACTTTAAGCGTATCGGCAGTGCGGGGATTTTCATTACCTGTTAAGAGTATAGTTCCACGTTTGCGTCATTTGGGGATTATTCTAAGGTCATTGGCGATAGTTGCTTTAGTTATTGCGTTGGCAAGGCCGCAGTCGTCGTTGAGCTGGCAAAATTCCACTACCGAGGGGATTGATATTGTGATTGCATCCGATATTTCGGGAAGTATGCTTGCCGAAGATTTTCAACCGAACAGGCTGGAAGCAGGCAAAAACATAGCTATTGATTTTATAAAAAACCGTCCCGACGACCGTATTGGCCTCGTAATTTTTAGTGGCGAAAGCTTTACGCAATGCCCTTTAACCATTGATCATGATGTATTGGTAAACCTGTATAAGGATGTTAAAAACGGAATGATCACCGATGGCACAGCCATAGGTATGGGGTTGGCTACAGCGGTGAATAGGCTTAAAGACAGCGAAGCAAAAAGCAAGGTGGTTATTTTGCTTACAGATGGTTCAAATAACGCCGGGTCAATTTCGCCTGAAACCGCTGCGGAGATTGCGAAACAATTTAATGTGCGGGTTTATACGGTGGGTATCGGTACCAAGGGTTATGCGCCATACCCGGTGCAAACGCCATTTGGCGTCCAATACCAGCGCATCCCGGTTGATGTTGACGAGGGTACGTTGACCAGGATAGCCAACGTTACAGGCGGTAAATATTTCCGGGCCACCGATAACGAAACGCTTAAACACATTTACGAACAAATTGACAAAATGGAGAAGGCAAAAATTGATGTAACACAGTATCATAAAAAAACGGAGATGTTTTTGCCTTTTGCCCTTATCGCCTTATTCTTTTTGTTGTGCGAGTTTGTAATAAAAAATACTTTGCTTAAAGGAGCTTTAACATAACAGGATGCTACGTTTTGCACATATTGAATTTTTGTGGGGATTGACCGCCATCCCGCTTTTCATATTTCTTTTTG
>DASXMZ010000048.1:0-14999 GCA_036495385.1 Mucilaginibacter sp.
TTTAAACGGATTGACACTTCCAACGGGAAAAATGGTAACCCCATCATACCAGGCCAGCCAAAGGGCAGCTATAAAATAAATAAAGAACAATCCAAAATACCTGCTACCAGCAAGCCCCGACATCGCAAAGAAAACCATCAGCAATACCACCGGGAGAATATAAAATAGCAACGCCTTCCTACTTTTGTAAAGAAACAATATCGTCATGACAAACAACAGCACAGCTAATGTGATGACGATGGCATCCGGTCGGTATTGGATATACTGCTTATCCCAAAAGTATTGTTGTTTAAGCGGTGGGGCGGTTATATATCCCCGCGCGAAACATTTAATGCCAAATGACAGATCATGATAATTCAACCATGATAAACCAGGTTTAACTTTAACAATGCTGTCGCCGGGTATGCGGCCGGATTGGTAAAGAGCGCATGTCACACCAAAAACAAAAAGACAGCTAAAAACAGCAAATCGTCCATATAATTCCTTTTTACCTGCTGTATAGTAAAGCAAGTACATAAAAATTCCCGTAGCGGCAAAAACGTAAAATAGGTGCGTGAAACACATCAAAACAACCAGCACGCCGATGCTTAGGATATTTTTTGCCGGATTGGCCATTAGTATACAGGAGATAAAAAGCAGGAGTATGCCTAACGCATAGTTGCGGCTGATGATGCAGTACACAAACAGAAAATAGCAGCCAAATATGATCAGCGTTTTTATGGTGAGATTAAAGGGCGCATATCGCAAAAAAACAAACACCGTGCAATTGATAACCAGCAGGTGAAACAACTGCATGTATATAGGCTTGGCCGAAATATAATGCGTTATAAAGAACAGGAAGGTATTCCACAGCGTGACGTGACCTTCATAAAGCATGTTTTTAAAAACATCCGCAATTGAATTGCCGTCGCGGCCAATGGTGAGTTGCTGGGCCTCTTCTAAAAATATTTCGTGATGGAGCATCCCGGTAACGGAAACAATAACATATACCAGCATTACGGGTAAAATGTACTTAAGCGGTGCCGGCTGTAATTTTATCACGATTTACGAGCGGTGGGTTTGATACTAAAATCAAATGTAATTAATTATTGATGAGGGTTTGATGGTAAATAAAAGTAGGAAAATGTTTATGTTCTCAATCAAGGCATTAAATATATCAGTTACAACACCTCACGGGGACGACGACAAAACAGGACTATATTGACGTGGAAAACGGGCCAAGTAGTTATCATTCTGACAAGGTTGCCAATAAATTAGCATCGACCAAACAATAAGCCTACTACCAACAGCAAAAGGTTAGTAGTAGGCGTAAGCTGGGAATGTATTACCTATAATACTCGACAGGTATGCAAAGTATATCGCCGTAGCCAGATTTCTTATTTTCAAACGCTTGTGAAGGATTTGTTGGATCAACTACTTTATAATTTGCGCTGATAAGAATATCTATTATTTCTGATGCCGACGTTCCATTTTTAAGTAATAATTTATCTGAAAGCTCTGATAAAATTATAGGTCTGTATTTTTTGAGGGTTTCGATAGCATTTTTAAACACCAACATTTCTGCTCCTTCAACATCCATTTTAATAAAACCTGGATTTAATGAGTAAGTGGTCACCAGATCATCAAGGGTGATACAAGCTACCTTTTCTTCTACAATTTTTTGGCCTGCTATGCTGTCATGGACAGGGTTACCTATAGTAGAATATTCTTCTTTGCCAACTATCGATTTAATATTTAAAAAACCGTTATAATCTGAAACAACTCCTTCGTACAATATTACCTTGTCTTCTACATTGTTTCTTTCAATATTTTGACGCAGCCGATTCAGCGCGTTTTTAGTAGGCTCCACCGCTAAAACCTTTGCGCTGTTAACCTGCTTTGCAAATAATACCGTGTAAAAACCAATATTAGCCCCAATGTCTATTATATCCCGGTCCTTATCAAGATAGGTTAAACAACATTTTACAAGCTCGGGTTCATAGTAGCCATAAATTGCTATTCTGCTAAACAAATCAGATTGAGCCCCTATACTGAAAACACCTTGAAATTCATCTAACTTTACAATGGGGTCACTAGCTAATAAAGGTATAATTGTGTTGATTACTTTTAATTTACGATCCTGTATTTTTTTTAATGCCAAAGCTCTTACTGCTATAGCAGGTTTTAATAGCCAATAAATCAGAGGGTTTCTGCTTATAATCGATTTGATTGAATTAATGTTCATTTTTCTATAGAATTATTTATACAGTAGATTCGACAATGATGCGATATTTTTCTTTGAAAACCAAGCTAAATAATCCTCCTATAAAAAGAGAACCATTCCGTCGGTTATGCCTCCGTTATTTGCGCTGTAATACTTTCTAATTTGATTATTTACTGCAAAAAATAATTCCCGTTTTGTATGCCGTTTTATGGCTTGTTGCCAAATACCATACTTCATCATGTCTTAAAAACGAAAAGGCCTTATATTTATCTCTTCTGCTGTAATCTCCTATATTTAACAAAAAATCATCCATATGTTACCTTTCTCCGGAATGCCTTACGGACCGGCGCCCGCCTGGTGCTTCCCAATATTTGAATTCAGTATGTACCTGCTTTTTGTGGCTTGCCTTATCTACGCTATAAAACAGGGACCGCGTGATGTGCTCTACTTGCTTGGCGGACTGGCATTCGGCCTGATGCTTGAGTATATGGAAGTTATGCTCAGCAACTACACTTACGGCCGGTTTACGGCTATGCTCGGCAAAGCGCCACGCGATATTCCATTCTGTATTGGTATGGGCTGGGGCATCATTATGTACACAGCAAGGTTGTTCAGCGACAGGCTGGGTTTGACTTTACTGGCTTGCGCTGCTCTCGATACCTTACTGGCACTGAATATTGATTTGAGTATGGATACGGTGGCTTATCGCCTGCACATGTGGCATTGGGATTGGTCGGGTACTAAACTTAACCCTTTAACAGCGCAGTGGTTCGGGATACCCTATGGCAATTTTATCGGCTGGCAAACGGTGGTTTTTTGTTATTCTGCTTTTAGCCGGGTATTCGAAAAAAGGATAATGAAACATAAAGCAAGTATTTTAAAATTCAGTTTAATAGGAATATTAGCCTTGTTTTGCTCCCTTTTTGTTTTATATACCACCGAGACTTATCTTTTCCCATTCCTGCAAAAACTTAACATTCTCTCCGTTCACAGGTTTATTGCAATTACGATATTGCTTATTGTGCTGACGTTTTTGGGCCGGCACAGCAGATCATTTTATGCGGGAAAAATACCGGGCATTGCCTGGATTGTGCCGGGATGGTTTCACTTTTCTTTCTTCTCCTGTTTTTTTATAGTAGGATTTTACACGGAAAACAAGTGGATGACTATCGCTGCCTGCGTTAACCTGTTTATTGGCATAGCCATTCATATTTTGCCGGTTTCCTTAAAGGGAGGGCAGTCATTAGGAAAAAAAGAAAGCCAGAAAGAAATTTACTCCTCCAAATAACATGCTACCTTTGAGCCGTTGGTTTGTCGGCACTTGTAAAGCGTAAGCGTCGTATTCTTATCAAACAAAACTACTTAGCGCCATGCAATACAAACTTCTGCAGTCTTTCGGTACCATTGATATTTATCTTTTTGATCAGTTGCTGAAAGGCACTTACGAACATTGCGAAAAGGTACTGGATGTCGGCTGCGGTGGCGGACGTAACCTGGTATATTTTCTGAATAACGATTTTGATGTTTACGGTGTTGATCAAAATACCGGCGCTATTGAAGCGGTTAGGGAACTGGCCAGGAGCATATCATCCAAGACCTCATTGGAAAATTTTAGCGCCGCTGTTGCAGAGGACCTTCCTTTTGAGTCAGGATATTTTGACCTTGTTATCTGCAGTGCTATGTTACATTTTGCAAACAGTAAGGCACATTTTGAGGATATGCTCACTTCCATGTGGCGGGTACTTAAGCCTGGCGGTTATTTCTTTGCACGCCTGGCATCGGATATTGGTATTGAAAATAAGGTTAATAATTTAGGAAACGGACGCTACCTGTTGCCCGATGGTTCTGAGCGATTCCTTGTTAATGAGCAGCTTTTGCTCCGTTATACGCAAACATTGAATGGTCAATTGCACGAACCTATTAAAACAACCAATGTGCAGAACCTGCGCTGCATGACAACGTGGTGTTTGCAAAAGCAATGATTTTATTTGCCTCACCTAAATCCTCTCCAAAGGAGAGGACTTTTTAATATTCTTTAATTTTTTAGCCCCTCTCCATTGGAGAGGGGTTGGGGTGAGGCGAGTTGGGTGCTTATAGCTTGATCAACAGCAATGATAGCCTCATTTTGAACCGGTTTTCTTTTTGTCCAAAACCAATAAAATGGGATACCCAACGCAATTAAACCCAGACCGGACAGTGCTTCTTTTGGTTGGTTATACAACGTAATGCTAATCAGTGTTAAACAACACATGCAAAAAATAACAGGGGTAAAAGGATAACCAATAACCTTATAAGGCCGGGGATATAAAGGGTCTCGCTTGCGCATCACCATTACACCAATTGCCGTTGCGCCATAAAAGATAAAAGCCGAAAATATTGTCATGTCCGTAAGTTGGTCAAACGTTCCCGACCAAATCAGCAAAACGGACCAAATACCCTGCAACAATATAGAAACTGATGGGGTTTTGTAAGTGGGGTGTACGGTTGCTGCATGCCGATAAAAATTATTGTCGCGCGCCATGGCATAATAAACCCTTGCCGAAGTCAAAATAGTACCATTGGTGGCATTGAACGTTGTAACCATTATCAAAACGGCAATAAATAATGCACCCCATTTGCCCCATATCACTTTCATCACTTCCTGCGCTGCAATTTGGTTGGGGTGATCATTTATTTTTATCAATGTGTCGATAGGCAAAATGTATAGATAAACCAGGTTTAATAAAATGTAGATCGAGATAATTGTCAGCATTCCAAAAGCTAACGATAAAGGGATATTGCGCTTAGGGCTTTTTATTTCTTCTCCAATCATTCCTATTCCGTTCCAGCCTTCATAACCCCAAAATGCGCCAAGGCTTGCTATGGTAATAGATTTGATCAATGGCCACCCACCTAACCCATTGCCCGAATTACTGGCCGGCGTAGTAAGGTTGTGTATATTGCCTGTGTGTGAGCTTAAACCGGATATGATTATGGCGACCGCGGCTGCAAGCAAAGCGAAAGTCATAAAGCGGTTTAGCTTCTCGGCATGTTTAACACCCCTGTAATTTGCATAGCTTAAAAAAAGAATCAGTAAAGTGGCAATCAGTTTTACGGAGAAATTATTCACCAAAAAATATATCGGGTTGCCGGTGCTTACCGATGGTGTTGGTAACGGGATAACGCTGTTGAAGGATTCTGCAAAAATATAAGCAAGGGCTGCCATACCGGCTGTTTGCACCACTACAAAATTTGCCCAGCCCCATAAAAAAGCAAAAAAACGATTGTATACCTTTTGAAAATAAAAATACTCACCACCTGAATTTGCAAACATGCAAGCCAATTCCGAACTGCAAAGCGCACCGGTAAGACTAATAACACCTGCCAGCCCCCAGCATAACAACACCAAACCCGGAGATTTTAAAGTGGCCGACATTACAGCAACCTTTTTAAAAACACCCGAGCCAATTACAATACCGATTACAATAAATATAGAAGACCTTAGGTTAAGGGTTGGTGATAGTTTTTGCATTAACAGGGAATTTGCAGGGGAAGATAATTAATATTTTATATTTTTTGAAATCCAAGGCCGGGTAATTCGTTGGGATACATATAACCGTCTTTCAATCTAAAGCCACCTTCCACCAGGTCTTTAGCAAGGTCAAAACTGCCGTCGAGGTCGATATATTTGGTGTTGCTGCATGAATAGGCCGCATGCAGGGCTGCTGTGATACTAATAATGCTTTCATCATTGCATCCCCAAAACAGATCAATGCCTGCATTTTTTGCGATGGTAGCAATTTCTTTGGCAGCACTTATGCCACCGCACTTCATCAGTTTGATATTGTAAATCCCAAATGCTTGGGGGACATTGGATAACTCCCATGCCGAAACCGGATCAAGAAGTGACTCATCCGCAGCCAGCAATTTTCGCTCTTTTTCATTCAATTGGGATAGGGAATGTTCCTGTCCAACTTTTACAGGCTGTTCTATTAATTCGAGGCCAAGATGGTTGGTGCTTTTAATGAATTTTTCTAAATCACTTATCGTGTACCCCTGGTTGGCATCAACTCTTATCAGCATTTTGTTATTAAACGTTTCCGAAAGCTTTGTTACCCGTTCAATATCTGCGTCGACATCAATGCCCGTCTTTATTTTAAGTATGCGGAAGCCCAGCTTATAATAATCGCGGGCGTCTTCCAGCATTTCATTGATTTCTTTGATGCCGATGGTAACCGAAGTAGGCAAATTTTCTTTCTGACGACCATAAAAGTCGAGCACCGGTATATCCAGATATTTACAAAATAAATCGTGCAGGGCAATATCAATAGCGGCCAACGACCCCGGTAATTTTTTGAAATGATTTGAAGCAGCATAGACTAAACTATTAAACCCGCGAATATCTTTCCCTACCAACTCATCCAGGTATCCCGATTGCAGGTTCGCGAGCGTTTGTTCAGGTGTTTCCCCTACAACTTCGGCAGAAGGACTGGCGGCGCCTATACCCATTACACCATTCTCGAGGGTTATTTCTAAAAAAACAATCCGGGTATCCTTTATTGTTTTATAAGCAATAGTGTATGGCCTGGTAAGAGGCAGCTTATGCAGATAGGCGTAAACAGATTTTATTTTCATGATGATGGTTAAAGTAATTGCTTAATTATAGGGATAAGTTTTGAAACGCCTTGCTGCAGAGGAAGCAAAACCGGAATATTGTGCTCGGCTTCAAATTCTGCCTGGTAGGTAAGCGCCTCATCATTTGTGCAGTTTTCAGTGTTCAGGGCCAACGCTATCACAGTTGATCCATATACTTTTATTAAATCAATTTCTGATTTAATACTAGGCAGTGTCCCCCACTCCTGATCGTCTTCATAATATTTTCGCTTTGGCGCTACCACAAGCACCGTGTATTTTGCATTTCCTGACACAAGCAATTCCGACCCGCATGGGCCGCTGGGATTTCGCAGGGCCGACTGCCCCTCCAATAAAATTACATCAGGCTTTGTTTCGTCGTGACAGGTCAATATCGCATGCACCAACTCGCCCGAGATAAAATCATTTAAAGTGGAATCGAAAATAAATCCATAACGCCCACCCTGCATCCATCCCGTTTGCCCTGTGTAAATCATTTGTGCGTTCAACCCTTCAGCTTCACAAGTCTGGCGTATCATCCGGCAGGTTGTTCTTTTACCCATCGCACAATCCATCCCTATCACAGCAACAACAGGTGTTTTTATTTTGAAAACCGCTGGAGTCCAAAAGTGAAGGTCCTTTTTTTGTTTTGGCTTACGTATATCAATCAGTTCAACCTGGTATTCAGCTGCAAGCGCCGACAGGTAAAGGTTTTCGCTTAAAAATTCGTGAAGCCCACTCACTATCGAAATTTTTCTCCGGATACAGGTTTCAATAACCGGCATAAAGCTTTCAGGTAAAACGCCTCCGGCGGTAGCAATCCCAATAATACAGTATTTGATTTGTTCAATTTTTTCGACTGCGCCTTCAATAGTCGCGAGTACCGGAATATTTCTATACGTTCCATCCAATACTTCACCGGCGTCTTTACCTCCTTGTAAATAATCAATTACGGCCACTATCTCAAACCTTTCAGTCCCCCTGATTAATCCGTGCGCAGTTTTAGCTGCCTGTTCAGTCAGCATTCCGTTTGTCAGTACAATTGCCCTGGGTTTAGTTATCGTTTCAAGCATTTTATAAATAAAAATTATGGTCGATAAAATAGCAAAATTTTATAGCTCCGTGGAGGATTTATTTTTGAACATTCAAAGCCTTACGAGATTAAATGGCGGTGACGGTTTGAGATAATTGTCAAAATAGAAGTTTAAAATTTTTAAACAGATAGTTAAAGTGAGGGTTGTTATTTGATTTGGGAAAGCACAAAATAATACATGGGCTTTAACTTTTCAACCATTTGTTAAATTCGTTTAAAATTTCTTAATTTCAACGGATTGGATCAACGAGATGCTCTTTATCAAAATTTGATCGCACTTATAACTTTTAAAGGGTATCAAAAAGGAGTATGCAAAGAATTTCAACAAAGGTATTTTAATAATATTGGGTAATACTTTTTAATGAAGCAAACGGCAAACACTTCATCAATAAATGAATACCAATTTCTTTTGGGCGGAGGAGAAATGGGTGCCTTAACACGCGATAAAGATTGGAGCAAAACGTCGGTGGGCGATCCCGAAACCTGGCCGCAAAGTTTAAAAACTACGTTAGGTATTATATTAAATTCCAAATTCCCCATGTTTTTATGGTGGGGCCCTGAACTTATTTGTTTTTATAATGACGCCTATCGCCCCAGCTTAGGGCGAAATGGTAAACATCCTTTTATCCTGGGCATACCTGCAAAAGACGCCTGGCCCGAAATATGGGATATTATAAAACCTCTGATAGATCAGGTGCTTTCGGGTGGTGAAGCTACGTGGCATGAAGATGAGTTGATTCCTATTTATCGGAACGGAAAAATCAGAGATGTTTATTGGACGTTTAGTTATAGCCCCGTGCACAACGAATCGGGAAATGTGGCAGGGGTATTGGTAATCTGTAATGAAACAACAGAGAAAGTAAATACGTTGGATTATCTTGAAGAAGATAAAGAACAACTGCAATCTGCCATTGAGGCAGCTGAATTAGCTACCTGGGATCTTAATCCAATTACAAACAAACTCTCAGGCAACAGTCGTCTGTTTGAATGGCTGGGACTGCCGGTCGGGCCTGAGTTTGATCTTCAGCAGGCCATTAGCGCTATTGCAAAAAAAGACCGGCAAAGGATTGTTAATGATCTGCAGCGTGTTTTGGAATATTCTTCCGGAGGCAGATACGATACCATATGCAGTATTATTCACCCACGAACAAAAAAGGAGACAATAGTAAGAGCAATTGGAAAAGCTTGGTTTGGGCCTGATAAAAAAGCTTATCGTTTTTCGGGTGTACTTCATAACGTTACTGACCAGGTAATAGCCCAAAAGAAAATTGAAGAAAGCGAAGAACGGTTCAGAACGATGGCGGAAGCGACGGATATCTTAATAGCTGTCGATGACGGAAACGGTAACGCTACCTATTTCAATAAGGCATGGATTGAACTTAGTGGCCGGCCCATTGAAGATTTGCTCAAATTTGGATGGATGGATCTTATTCATCCGGAGGATCGCAAAGGATTTGTAGATATTTACCTGAGCGCGTTTGAAAAAAAGGTTCCATTTAAAGTTGAGCTGAGAATGATGAGTAAAAATGGCCAATACCGGTGGATGCTGAAAAAATGGATTCCCCGTTTCCGGCCAGATCGTACTTTTGAGGGTTACATAACTTCGTGTATTGATATTACCGAACGCAAACTGGCCGAAGAGGAAATAAAAAGGTTTAAATTTATGACCGAAAACGCGAGTGATCCATTTATACTAGCTGACAAAGACGGCAGATTTGAATATCTTAATAAATCAACGCTCGACAAATGGGGTTATACTGCCGAAGAGGCAAAATATTTAACGGTAAAAGATATAGACGTTTTTTACACGAAGGAAGAATTTACCGGTGTTTTCAATAGGTCCCAAAATGACGTTATCCCACTTCTCGAAACCGTACACAAAAAGAAAGATGGCAGCCAATATCCGGTAGAGTTAAGCGTGACGAGGCTGGTTTTAGGAGGCGAGCCATATCTTTTTACCATTGTAAGAGATATCTCCGAAAGAAAAAAAACCGAACAGATTTTAAGAGAAAGCGAACAAAGATCAAATACGATTATAGAAGCCAGTGAGCTGGGTACCTGGGAATTTGACTTAAAAACGGATAAAATTATCTATTCGGAAAAATTCCGTAAAATTTTTGGCAATAAGATGGATGATTCTGAGAAGCATTCAAACTTCTTGTCGCAAATACATCCCGATGATAAAGCGCTTAGGGATAGCGCTTTTGAAGAAGCAATTAAAACTGGTGTTCTTCAATATACAAGCCGGTTTATTTGGGATGACCAGTCTGTTCATTGGATTGCTATCAGAGGAACTGTGTTTTTTGATGAAGAAAAACAACCGCTCAAATTAATAGGCACCGCCGGGGATATTACTGAAGAAAAACGCCATCAACTGGATTTAGCCGAAAGAGAAAAAAAGTTCAGGCTGCTGGCAGATTCCATACCCCAATTAGTTTGGACTGCGGACGCAAAAGGCAATTTGAATTATTTTAATAAATCTGTAATCGATTATTCAGGCTTAAGCTTGAAACAGATCATAAAGGGAGGCTGGATGCAAATGGTGCACCCTGATGATGTGGAGGAGAACATCAACGCATGGGCAGATTCCGTTAAAACCGGGGATGATTTTTTATCTGAACACCGATTTAGACGGTTTGATGGCGAATACCGCTGGCAGTTAAGCCGCGCAATCCCACAAAAGGATGCAGAAGGCAATATTCAGATGTGGGTTGGCAGCAGTACGGATATACAGCAAATTAAAGAACAGGAACAGCAAAAGGATTATTTTGTAAGTGTTGCAAGCCATGAGTTAAAAACACCCATAACTTCGATGAAGGGTTATGTCCAAATATTAAAGCGAAAATATGACGACACTAATGATCCTTTCCTCAAAAAGTCGCTAACCGTAATTGATAAACAAATCGCGACACTTATCGGCTTAATTTCGGAGCTGCTTGATATATCAAAAATCAAATCCGGCAGGCTCCATCTCAAAAAAGAGCCGTTCGAAATCAATGGGCTCATCCGGGAAGTTATAGAAGAGGTAACTCAGATTCGTTCTGATTTCGAGATTTTATTTTCGAAGGGAAAAGATCTTTTAATAAATGCAGACCGCGATCGGATTGGCCAGGTGTTAACCAATTTTTTGACTAACGCGATAAAATATTCTCCGGACTCTAATGTCGTAGAAGTCTCAACAAAGGTGGAATCTGGGAACATCACAGTTTCCGTTAAAGATAATGGCATTGGAATAGGCAAACAAGACCAGGGACGAATATTTGAACGCTTTTTTCGAGTTCAGGGAAAAAATGAGAAGAACTTCCCCGGTTTTGGTATCGGGCTGTTTATTGCATCAGAAATCGTCCACAGGCACCACGGAAAAATTGGTGTGAATAGTAAACCGGGAAAAGGCTCTGTATTTTATTTTTCAATTCCTGTCGACTACAAATAATACATGAAAGGGCCAAAACAGCCCGTAACACCCCCCTCAAATGGTCATGAAATCACCCGGTGGATATTGTAAGGCCAATAACGTAATTCCTTTTTTTATGAAATGTAAAAGCGGGTAACAGAAATGTTGTCCGCTTTTTTGTGCTCCTTCCGGTATTCCGTTTAACTTTATTTTATATTGCATTGGCAAAAAACCTAATTATAAAATGAAGGGCATAAAAAGGAGATCGTTCATAAAAACATCATTAATAGCCGGGGCTGGCGCCGCCTTGGCGCCGCAAATGCTACTCGGAAAAGATTTGGAAGATTCAGCCATTCAAAAGACCGAAAAATCATCGCCTGCGAAGGTGATTGTTGCAGGCGCAGGTATTACCGGCCTCTGCTGTGCCTATGAGTTAATGAAAAGCGGACATGATGTGATTGTGCTGGAGGCTTCGGGCAGGTATGGCGGGCATGTATTTACCGGGCGGGATGAACTTTCAGATGGCTTATATGCTGACTTTGGCGCCGACCATATTACCAAACCTGGCTATGAGCAATTTTTTGAATATGTAAAGGAGTTTAATCTAACAGCAATTCCATACCCCTACGCCGAAGGATCGGAAGCTGCGGCAGATGGCAACCAATTAAAAATGATCGGCGGCAAATTTTATTCGGCGGAACAGCTCAAGGACCCCACTGTTTTAACTGGGTTTGGGTTTAATGATAAGGAAGTTAAATTTTTATCACAAAATCCTTTTTATGCACTACGGTCATTTTATCTTAAACCATATTTAGGAAAATTCACAGATCCCAATCAGCCTTTTGGCGTGGGATACGATGATTACGACAAAATTCCGATAGCTGATATTTATAAAAAAGAAGGCGCATCCGTAGCCGCCCTGCGTTTTCTGGGAGGCAAACACACTTCGGCCCTTTACGAACTTTGGAGAATGGCTATTATGGATTTTCGGGGCATACCAAGTTCCGAGGGCGATACGTATCATCTAAAAGACGGCAATGAACAACTGCCAATCGCATTTGCAAAACGACTCGGAACGCGTGTAAAGCTAAATCATCCCATAACGGCAATTAAACACGACAACAAAGGGGTTACCATCACTTATAAAGCATTTGGTTTTGATGAAGAAAAGCAAATGAATGCCGATGTGCTGGTTAATTGCATTACCCTCCCGGTGTTTAAAAATATTCCCATTGCACCTGCACTATCACCGGAAAAGCAATATGTAGTTGATAACCTGTCGTATTCGTCACACCCGTTTTATGTTTTTGAGGCCAGTTCAAAATTTTGGCTCGACGATGGCTTTAAAAGCATTAACATGGAATTTGAACATCCTGACATTTCATCCATCTGGCTGGAAACAAACCAGGTTGATACTACCCGTGTGATACTAAAAGCATACGGCCCGGGCGGGCTGTCACCTCAGCGTGTTTTAGCGGCCTTCAGGTCAGTGTACCCCGGCAAACACGATACCATTGAACAGGCTTTAACAAAAGACTGGACAACCGACAAATATGCGCCGGTATGCGAAATGGAGCCATTCCCAATCGGCGAGATGCATAAATTCTGGCCGCAAATAATGATGCCCGAAGGAAGGATATACTTTGCCGGCACTTACGCCGATAACATGAGTCGTGGTATGGAATCATGTATTCGTTCAGCACAAAGGGTGGTAGGGGAGATAGGGAAGATATGATTATGATAAATAGACCAAAGCTAATTTACTCAATTTTCCTTTCTGTTCTTTTTTTATTTACGCTCGTAAACTTTGCAAAACCAATCATCATCAAAAAACCGCAACCAAAAAACCACCCACCCGTAGTAAAAATCGTCACACCAAAAAACCACGACATTTTTAATTTTAATGCCCAGGTTAATTACGAAATCAGCGTAGCCGATCAGGAAGATGGTAATTCAAAATATGATGAAATAAACGCGAAAGAGGTATTGATTGAGGTAAGGTATTTGGCTGTAAAATCAAAAACGCCGGTATCGGGGACCAATACTGCTTCGAGCGATCCGCCGGGTTTGGCGGTGATGCGCATCTCCAATTGTTTTAACTGCCATAATTTCAATAGCAAATCCATCGGGCCTTCGTTTTACGAGATCAGTAAACGTTACCCGCCAACGACTGCGAAAACAGATTCGCTGATCAAACATATTCGTGATGGATCATCAGACATTTGGGGCAAGGAAAAAATGCCCTCACATCCCGAATTAACGAAAGACGAAATAAAAAGCGCGGTTCAATGGATTATGAAACATGGAGCGGATGCAAGCATAAATTATTATATCGGGCTGCAAGGTTCCTTTCATATATCGCCACCCACTCCCGGCAATCAAAAAGGCGTTTATGTATTTACCGCCAGTTATATTGATCATGGCTTAAAAAGTGAACCGGGGAAACAGCGCTTGAGGGGACAGGATGTCATTGTTATTTATGGGAAGTGAAATTTGAAATCACCATGGTTTGTGGCAACTGGCCGCTGGCAAACGGAACATCCATATCTGACTGAAGACTCCGTCGGCCAATAGGAACAAACCATATACAAAATTGTGGTGTGTGTTATTTTATCCCTACCTCATACAACGAATTATGCCCTGTTACAAAAAGTGTTTTCCCGTCTTTGCCGCCAAAAGTTAAGGATGTTGGCCGCTCCGGCACCTTTATCACTTTAATTTGTGTACCGGCGCTGTTGTAAACGTAGACCTGCCCGTCGGCTATAAAGACATTGCCCTGGTTATCGGTTATGGATGTAAATTCACCCCTTTCAGCGAAATATTTGAGGGTTGATACATAGCCCTTCGCATCCACATCAACGCTTACTGTTCGTTTATCATATTCGTCAGCGATATAAAGGGGCTTGCCTGGCCAGGCAGTTGCCAGTGCGGTTGACCGGGCCAGATCGTATGCAATGGGAATAATAGTCACCCCATCCGGAGCCATCCAGCATTCCTGGTTACGGTTTACGGTTATTGTATTAAAATCATGAGAATCCCGCCATCTGTGGGCTGGGTAAAGCGCCTTATAAACCGGGTTAATTTCGCCCATTGGCTCTTTTTTAAGCAGCTGGATGGTTTCATCCGGATTATTCGGATCGACGGAATAAACCAATGTGCCAAACCCTGAGTTCCCCCACCCGCTAAACGAAGTCCCTGCAGCGTCAGGCGGATTTTTAAATTCTTCGGGTTTGCCGTTCACCAGGTAACCCGGTTTTGGAACATATTTAAAAACAACCAGCAGGTTATCATTCTTGTCACAAGCTAACGATAGCGGGTCCCAATGGTAATCTGCCAATAGGCTTATCGAACGCGTATTGGCCGACCACTTATATATCCGTCGCATGCGAGATTCGCAGAAATAGATATTCCCCTTACTATCTGAACATGCACCTTCAGCAAATTCAAAACCTGTGGCCAGTCTAGTAGTTTTACCTGCCTCGTCGTGATTTGATGCGGTATTGTCGCCGATTAATAATCTTGCAAACTCCCAGGGCCGAACTTCCATATCGGTGTTTACATCATATAGAGTATTCGTCGTAGTGTATTTTATCTGGCTGTAATTATGAACATTCAAGAATTCAACATTTTTACAGCCCCAGCTCCGTATTGAATAAGGATAAGGCTTTATCAGACGGATGACCCTGAACATATACAGG
>DASXMZ010000049.1:0-3936 GCA_036495385.1 Mucilaginibacter sp.
GGCCGTATTGGCCGCCTGGCATTCAGGGCTGCAATTGAAAGACCCGGCATTGAAGTTGTTGGTATTAATGACCTTGTTGAGCCTGACTACATGGCTTACATGTTAAAATACGACTCAACTCACGGTCCTTTCAAAGGCACAATTGCTGTTGAAGGTGGTCATTTGGTGGTAAACGGAAAAACTATCCGTGTAACTGCTGAAAAAGACCCTGCTAACCTAAAATGGAATGAAGTAGGTGCAGAAATTATTATTGAATCAACAGGATTATTTTTGACCCAGGAAACTGCTCAAAAACATATTGACGCCGGTGCTAAAAAAGTTGTTATGAGCGCACCAGCTAAAGACGATACCCCTACTTTTGTAATGGGTGTTAACCACAAACAGTTAAAGGCTGATCAGCATATTGTTTCAAACGCTTCATGTACTACCAACTGTTTAGCCCCTATAGCTAAAGTATTGAATGATAAATTTGGTATTGAAGAAGGCTTAATGACTACTGTACACGCTGTTACTGCAACCCAGAAAACAGTTGATGGCCCGTCTGCTAAAGACTGGAGAGGCGGCCGTGGTGCTTACCAAAACATCATCCCCTCATCAACAGGTGCTGCTAAAGCTGTAGGTTTAGTTTTACCTGAATTGAAAGGTAAATTAACCGGTATGTCGTTACGTGTTCCGGTTGCCGACGTATCTGTTGTTGACTTAACTGTACGTCTTAAAAAAGGCGCCAGCTACGATGCCATTAAAAAAGCAATGAAAGAAGCGTCTGAAGGCGAATTAAAGGGTATTTTAGGATACACTGAAGATGATGTAGTATCTGAAGACTTTAAAGGTGATGCACGTACATCAATTTTTGATGCAAAAGCAGGTATCGGCCTTAACGATAACTTCGTGAAAGTTGTATCATGGTATGATAACGAATGGGGATACTCAAACAAACTAATCGACCTGGTACAGGAGTTAGGTAAAGTATAATTTGCGATACTAAACTAATTTTAAAAGCTCACCCCAAAAAGGTGGGCTTTTTTTATAGCGCTTTTCTTTTAAATTACTTTTCATTAGATTTAATGGATTAGGACTTGTTAAACCCTAAATATATGAAAGTTATAAGTTTCATTTTTTTGCTGATTTCCCTTCTTCTTACAGCCTGTGACCCATCGGACAGTAGGCTGAAATTTGTTAATCGTAGTAGTCGTCCTGTTATAGCTGAGATATCAAATGACAGTATAAATTTTAAATTCAACAATGTAAGCTATTATAAAAGTAATGTAGTTTTAAAAGATTCTATTCTCGTTTTTCACAAAATGGGAAGCCACCATGCCATGACCGACTATATCGAGCACAATCCACACAAAAAGCTCTACTTGGTAATCTTTTCAGTCGATTCAATCAATAAATATCAAAACCATTCGGATTTGAGTAATTTATTTATGAAAAAAAAATATCTTAATTTAAGGGGTTACTCAGAACAAGAATTAATTGACAACAATTGGGTTATATTATATTGACTCCGTCTAGCATGAGGCAGCGCAAAAACCAAAAGAGGTGGCGTGACCATATTTTGACAAGACATTTACCGGAGTTTCACGTTAGGGATAGTAGCGGATACCGGCCCGCGAATAAGGCCTCGTGTAGTATAAGCGGATAGCCCGGCCCCGCTTCCATCAGCGGGGAAACGCCCTAATAATAAAATGAATATTGATAATTACGATAAACACGTCAACATTTAACCTTACCATAACGCTGACCAATCTCCTTCTAACATCATCCAATGCTTTTACTTTTACATCAATTCCCTGTCCTTTTTCTCGTGGTAAGTTTTATAAGCGAGATAGTAAAAAAATATCGAGATTATCGAATTCAAGGCTATGCGGCCCCAATCAAAGGCAGGGTTTGTGGTAATAACCTGGTAAATCACCATCACTAAAGCAAGCGTTGCTGCAGCTAAATAAAGGATCAGATATTTTGGGTTCATAACCTTCGTTATTATACTTATAAAAGGCAAATGGTTTTGTTTGCAAGTGCTTATAAAGTACAAAGATGAATAAACTATTGGTTTAAATCATTTTCGACCGGAAATGTTTTATAAGCAAGGGAGAAAAAAAGCATATCGGGTATGGTAATTGCCAAAACATAGGCCGGATTAATGTTAGGGAATGATATTATAACATAGTAAATTAAAAATAACAATCCTGAAAAACCTAAAAATAGATACAGAAAACGAAATTTCGGATTCATATGCAAAACGATTAAATTAGTAAATCATTTTGCTGGTACGTATCAGACAAAAAAAGGTTGTGCTGTATGTTAAATCGATTACCGCTTCAATTCGTATTTTGCTGGTATCACTACTTCTTTAAATATAACGGCGCCCAAAGGCGGGATAGTTATATTGATCGAATTTTCCCTCCCATGCCAGTTAACTAATTCAGAGGCAACCGGTTCGTTATTTCCAACGCCGCTACCCCAGAAGTCTTTAGCATCCGAGTTAAATATTTCCTTCCATTTACCTCGTGATGATACCCCAACACGATAGTTATAATGCGGTATAGGAGTCATGTTTAAAATCACCAGCAGGTCGTTTTCGGTATCATGACCCTTACGATTATAAATCAATATAGAGTCCTTTGCATTGCCGCCATCAACCCATTCAAAACTACTCCATTCAAAACCTTTTTCATATAACGCCGGTTCCGATCTGTATAAACGATTCAATGCTTTTACCGTTTCTTTTATACCCTGGTGATTGGGGAATTCGAGCACATACCAGTCTAAAGATTTTTGAAAATTCCACTCATCACCCTGGCCAAATTCCGCACCCATAAAGAGCAGCTTCGTACCGGGGTGCGTAAACATATAGGTATAAAGCAAACGCAAATTGGCAAATTGCTGCCATTCGTCACCAGGCATTTTGCGCAGCATCGACCCCTTGCCGTAAACCACCTCATCGTGCGAAAAAGGCAGCATAAAGTTTTCGGTGAAGGCGTATATCAAACTAAAGGTAATCTGGTTGTGGTGATATTTCCGGTACAAGGGATCCGTCGAAAAATACTTGATCGAATCGTGCATCCAGCCCATCATCCATTTCATGCCAAATCCCAGGCCACCGGCGTAAACCGGACGGCTCACCCCTGTAAACGAAGTGGACTCTTCGGCAATCGTTTGCGTATCGGGGAAATGGCTATAAACAGCCTCGTTAAATTCTTTTAAAAATGAAATTGCCTCCAGGTTTTCATTACCTCCAAAAACGTTTGGCTCCCATTCGCCATGATTACGTGAATAATCAAGATAAAGCATAGATGCCACAGCATCAACACGTAAGCCGTCAACGTGATACCTGTCCAGCCAAAATAAGGCGTTGCTTATTAAAAATGCGCGTACTTCGTTACGCCCATAGTTAAATATGTATGATTTCCAGTCGGGATGAAAGCCTTTGCGGGAGTCTGCATGTTCGTATAAATGCGTACCATCAAATTTATAAAGTGCGTGGATATCTCCTGGAAAATGTGAAGGCACCCAATCCAGTATTACGCCAATTCCGGCAAGGTGCAGCTGTTCAATAAGATACATCAGCTGTCGCGGAGTACCGTACCTGGAAGAAGCGGCAAAGAACCCGCTGATCTGGTACCCCCAGCTTGGGTAATATGGATGCTCCATTATAGGCATAAACTCCACGTGGGTGAAGCCCATTTCCTTTATGTAAGGAACTAACTTATCAGCCAGCTGATCATAGGTCAAAAATTCATCCGGGCTTTCCCAGCTTCGTGCCCACGAGCCCAAATGCATTTCATAAACAGAATACGGGCGGTTTAGGCCATTATGTCCATAACGGTTGGCCATCCAATCGCCGTCTTTCCATTCATAATAAGTATCGGCTACGATTGACGCCGTGTGAGGGGCTACCTCCCACCGCAAGGCGAAAGGATCGCTTTTCTCCAG
>DASXMZ010000050.1:0-6803 GCA_036495385.1 Mucilaginibacter sp.
CTTACACTTTATAAAATTAAACAGACTCTTGCCATATGCATTTATTGTCCTTACAATATTTACAGTTTTATTGGTCATCCCTTAACTATCCCTTATTTATTAAGGAAGACGAATAAAACATGAAATTACTTTAATCAAATAATATAGTAAAGAAGTATTTTTATGGAAAAATTTACTATGTTTTTTCTTTTATCAAAGCTCCTTATCAATTTCGTTTATCCCCTTTCATGGATTTTAGTTCTTTTAATTGTGGCTGTAATCATCAAAAATAATAAACACAAGCAGAAACTATTGTTAATTTCTTTTGTCTTGCTGGTGATTTTTTCCAATCCTTTTTTGTTCGATAATTTCGCGAAAGCGTGGGACATTGATCCCGCTTCATTGAAAAAATCGCAATATAGCTGTGTGATTGTTTTGGGTGGGTTTTCATCCGGGCACGGGAAAAATGGCTTTTTTAACGGAACCGCCGATAGGTTTATTCAAGGCCTAAAATTGTTGGAAACACATCGGGCCACCCATATTCTGATTTCAGGAGGAAATGGAAACTTATTGCCTGATAACTTTAGAGAAAGTACCTGGGTTAAAACGCAGCTGATAGACTTTAATGTACCTGACAGTTGTATATTAATTGAACCGAGCAGCCGCAATACAATTGAAAATGCTGCCTATTCAAAAACATTGCTTAAAAACGGGAAGTTACAACCCCCATTTTTATTGGTAACCTCGGCTTTTCATATGCGCCGCTCACTCAGTATTTTCAAAAGGGCAGGGATCGATGTTATCCCTTTCCCGAGCAATTTTATGAGAGGAACTGGAAATTTTTCTTTTGATGAATTTATTCCTGACGCGGTAGTATTGGAACGATGGAATACCTATATAAAGGAAGTCATCGGCGTAACTGTAAATAATTTAAGGTTTCCCAAATAACGTGGCCCCCACCCCAGGAATATGAAAATTATTTAATCTCTTTATTCTTTCTTAAACAATTCTTTAAAGCCTTGGTTGTTGATTTGTCAGTGAATTTCTGTTTTGTGTTTATTTAGCTAATTTGGCCATCCGAAAATACGTTAAAGCAGCAACCATAAAATGACTTATTGTTTAGGAATAAAAGTTAAAGAAGGCTTGTTAGCCATTGCCGATACACGCATAACATCGGGAACTGAAACTAGTGTTAAAAAGAAAATTACAGTTCATCAAAAGGAACGTTTTTCCCTTTTTATCATGACCAGCGGACTACGGTCGGTTAGAGATAAGGTGTTGGTTTATTTTACCGAGTTGTTAGAAACCAAAGATTATAACAAATTATACAAAGCGGTAAATGCGTTTGGTGAGCAGGTAAAAAAAGCTGCGGAAGAAGATAAAGGAGCGCTTGAAAAAGCCGGTTTTAAATTTGACCTGAACACAATTATAGGAGGACAGCTAAAAGACGATGACGAGCATAAACTTTTTCTGCTATACCCCGAAGGAAACTGGGTGGAACTTGGACATGGAGCGCCCTATGTTATAATTGGCAATTCGGGACATGGGAAAGCGATTTTGAATCGTACTTTGGACGAAGACTCCAGCCTTAAACTGGCGCTTAAAACAGGGTTTCTATCCTTCGACTCAACGCGTGTTAGTTCAAACAATGTTGATTTTCCAATTGATGTAGCTATATACAAAAAGAACAGCTTTGAAATCATCGAAAAAAGATATGAAAAAAAAGACCTGGAATATATTTCGACGCAGTGGGCCGAAGAATTGAAAACTGCTCTTGAAAATATATCAGAAGAATGGATGGATGATGCTTTTAATCAGCCCCCTGCAACAGCACATACAGAAAAACGTATATGAAATTCAATGTCATTTCTGAAATGGAATACACGGCATATTCAGCCGGCACATTGATATTAAATATTCACTCATTGCGAACACAACATCAAACTGTTGTTGACGAAACTTTTACTATTGACCCTTATATAAAAGTTGAAGAACTTCAATCCGCTCAAAGCGAAAACCGGCTCATAAGATTTGAAATTGAACATGGACATTCCATCAAAGTTTCATATAAAGCAATCGTTGATACTTCGTACCAGATTAAAAATTATGAGGAACTGGAAGAAATCCCGGTAGCAGAGATGGATATTGCGGTATTCCCTTACCTTTATCCCAGCAGATATTGCCAGTCGGATAAGCTTTACAGGCTTGCAAATAACCTTTTTGGGCATATCATAAATCCTTTTGAAAAGGTAATCACGCTCACGGATTGGATATACAAAAATGTTCAGTACCTCAGCGGCTCAACAAACTCCCAAACATCGGCTTTTGATACCGTTACTGAACAATCAGGTGTGTGCCGGGATTTTGCTCACCTCGGCATAGCATTGTGCCGTGCTTTAACTATACCGGCAAGATATTTTACCGGCTATGCCTGGCAATTAAAGCCAGCCGATTTTCATGCCTGTTTTGAAGCGTATATAGGTAATGAATGGGTTTTATTTGATGCTACTAAACTTGTACCTGTTAATGGACTGGTTAAAATAGCCTCAGGAAGAGATGCCGCGGATACTGCTATTGCGAACATTTTTGGTAACGTATCATTTACTTCAATGAATGTTGGTTGCGAGCTTATTGACCAGGGTTTTGAACCTTTCTACTACGAGAATTCTAAATTACAAGGCCTGTCATACCTGTAAGTCGGACTCAAGGCTATATGGATAAATAATAAGATCAGTTAAAACTCGAAGACGTCGCGGGCAGATTCGAACTGCCGTTTGGGGTTTTGCAGACTCCCACCTATCCTCTCGGTCACGCGACTTTAAAAACTATTTAATCACTTACCAGACCGGAGGGTGGATAAACCTATCTTTCTCCATATTTGGAGAAGGAGTTAGCACCTTTTTGTAGAGTCTTTAGTCGGTAATCTCAAGTCTTTAGTCATAAAAAATATAATTTTTACCTACGATCAGAACTCAAGTCTTTGACTCAAAACAGGTTGCTAAGACTTCACCGGGCCTTTTCCCTCAGTCTTTCTGGATAAGTGAATTATTATAAAGAACGATTGTTAATGCAAATATACACATTAAAACTATAACTCCTATAGAATTGATAGAATATTTTAATTAACGTGTAGATGTGCAGATTTCAAATGTGCGATGGGAAAATCATGCGTTTTTATCAAAGTTTTTCCAGATTACTATTTTCACATTTGCACATCTGAAATCCCATAATCTATGCGGGTTTTACGGGGCTTCCTGTCCAATCGGTACCAGGAGATAATCTTTCGCCCTTCATCACTAATGACAGTGCTTCGATATGTGTATCATCGCCAAGTTCGCTATCATATAAAATAATGGTACCAGCGCCAACGCTGCACCTTGCTCCTATTTTCACCGATCCGACTTTCATTACACGATCTTCAAAAAGGTGTGTCTGAGGGCCGCAATCAGCATTTAATGCGGCGTCATCGCCAATGGTTACCATGTCGAACTCAGTGATGTCAGTCGTGTTCATGAATACCCGTTTACCGGTTTTAACGCCCAGTACACGCATTAAAACGGGCAACCAGGGTGTTCCCTGCAGGTATTCCAACAAAAACGGAATCGACAATGCTTCGTAAGTAGAGGTGATACCTTCGCTGCGCCAAACATTCCAACTCCACATTGGCCGTTGTTTTGACTTATACTTACCAATAAAACCCCATTTTAATAAAACAGTAAGCAAAAAAGCGGGGATACCCATAAAAAACAGGTAATAGAATGGGAAATATAAAATTATCTTCCACAGTGGTTCATCCACCACCAGGTCGTGCCCATAGGCGATAAAGAGAATAGAACAGCAAATAATTGCACTTTCGGGCAGAATAATACGAATAAACTCAATGACGCCGCGTGCAACTTTCCGGCGCTTTTTTGGATGTATGGTCAATTCTGGGGGGAAGGGGTGGCTTTCCTGCCTGCATGGCAGCGGAATAGCCGGGGAGCCAAACCAATCCTTTGCATCACTTGCCGATAGTTGTCTTTCGTCCGGCGGGGTTGATAAAACTCCTATCAGCATATTACCTGAAAGGTGATACCCTTGAGGGATTAAGGCGCTGTTGCCCACAAAACTATTGCTGTCGATAGTAGTTTTATTAAGAATTAACTGCTGGGCGCGTACATCAGTCTCGCCAAGTGAAACCGCATCTGCGACAAAAGCCCCATCTCCAATTTCCAACAGCGGATGGGTGACGTTGCTCGCCGTCGATATTTCTGTGTCCTTTCCAATCTTCGCCCCCAAGGCCCTAAAAAAGCCCGCTACATATACCGTTGCATAAATAGGGTGCAAAACAATAAGACTCAACGACATCAACTGATCTGCAAACCACTTACGCACATAAAACATGCTGTAAATAGGATATTTGCCTGGTTTTATGCCGCGCTGCAACCAACGGGTAAGTAAAATGGTTTCGCCCGCAAAAAGAACGATATAAATGAGCGCCAGGAACGGAGCCCCGATCATATAAGTAAAATCATAATCGCCAGCCGCGTTGTCCAGTTTGTTTATGGTAATAATAGTTGGAAGCAACGGCAGTAATATGATAAATGGAAAAACAAGGATCGACAAAAGAAAAATCGTTTTATATTTTCTCCGTGTGGAAGTGGATACAGGTAAAGGTTGTGGAAGCTCATCGATGTTCTTCTTCTCTTTGAATTGTGCCGGACTACCCCGCCAAACTTCTCCCGAACCAATTGTTTTTTCTGTCTGTAAAAAGCTCAGATCCTGCAGTTCGCCCCAGGCTTCAACGTGGGCATCGCCGGCAATAATGGCGCTGCTTCCGATGTAAGAATGATCGCCTAATGTGATCGCGCGAAGCTTAAGCAAGCCATCTTCAACAACCGCATTGTTCAAGTTGGTTTGCGAGCTGATACTAACATCGCTGCCTATCGTAATCAAATCTTCAGCACCAAAGCTAAAATCACTTATCTGCGCATCGGAAGCTATTTTCATACCTAACAAACGCAGGTAAGCCGGATATAAAGGTGTCCCGTTTAAAAACTGTGCTGGCAACAATCGCTGCATAGTTTTCACAAACCACCACCTGAAATAATAAGTCCCCCAAAGCGGGTAGTCGCCGGCTTTCATTTTGCCGATCACCAGCCACTTCGTACCGACACACAAAATGGTAAAGATGGGCGGCATAAGAGAAAATAAAACCAGGGAGGTGATAATAGAGAAGGCAATGTTACCGGTTTCCTGATCCATATAATAATAGCCCAGGTATGGTATAAATATCTGGAAAGCAAACAATCCAAAAATTACCAGCAAAGCTATAGTCTGTGCTGTCCAGCAGGCTAAATGACGCATTACAGGTACTTTATTAAAACTGCGTTTCTCTTTTTCTTTTGTATCCTGCTTTACATTCCAAACATCAATTAAATTACTCAGAGGCCTGTTCACATACACATCCTTAAGTGAGGCGTGCGGTAAACCTGCGTCGCGCCTGAGCTGGGATACCAACCCTGCCGCCAATAACGAATGTCCCCCTAGATCGGCAAAGAAATCCATAGAGGGATCGATTGTTTTGTTTGGGAATATTTTATGCAACACCGCTAAAATCCTGTCAGGTATCGGCGCGTTAATATCCAGCGTTTCCGATGAACTGTCAAGGTCCGCTGTGAGCGATTGAGGTGTAGGCAGTGCCTTGCGGTTTATTTTTCCGCTTGGCATCCGCGGCATTTCCGGCAATATTTCAATAGTGCCTGGCACCATATACGATGGAAGGGTCTTTGAAAGTTCGATTCTAAAAACGTTCTCTTCAATACATGCTAAACCTTCAGTTACTACATAGCCAACCAAATGTTCCTGGCCGCTGTTATCTTTTTTAACAGCGACGGCCGCCGACCTTACGCCTGCAATTTCGTTTAGCTTTGATTCTATTTCTCCTAACTCAATACGATATCCGCGCAATTTTATCTGGTCGTCCATGCGGCCATACATATCAACATTGCCGTCTTTATTAATTACAGCAATGTCGCCGGTGCGATAAATCACATTTCCCGGAAGGGATGCTAACGAAGCGGGCTTTGTAACAAATTTTTCTTTTGTGAGATGTGGCAGTTTAACGTATCCCGAAGAAACGCCCGGACCAGTAATTACCAGTTCGCCGACTTCACCTGCGGGTAAAATATTCAATGCGTCATCAACAACTGCCAGGTTGTAATTGGGCAAGGGGTTGCCAATTATGATCGGGTCACCAGCTTGCAGGCATGCCATTGTCGCGGTGACGGTAGTTTCCGTTGGCCCGTAACTGTTAAAGAATTGTATATCTTCTTTGCCCCATCTTGCCAGTACCTGTGGAGTACAGGCCTCGCCACCGGCATTTACTAGTCTTAACGAAGGTATATCATTATCCATCACGGCTAATAGACTTGGCACGGCATGAAGCACAGTGATATTTTCGCGCTTTAAAGTATCGGCAAGCTCATCTATGGCTTTTGACGTTGTATTATCCGCAACCCACAAAGTGGCGCCCGCGAAATAGCTAATCCAGCTTTCCTCGCACCACATATCAAAAGATACTGAGAAACCCTGGTATACCTTGTCGCTCGGTTTTATCCGAATAACCGTTTGTTCCGACCTTACCAGATGACAAATTTGTTTTTGAGTTATCGGTATGCCCTTAGGCTTACCCGTGCTACCCGAGGTATATAAAACATAGGCAAAATCAGCAGGCCGGGGACCATCGGCAACATTCCATTTATGATCGCGATCCACTACTTCAACGTCTCCGTCCATGTCTTCATTAAAGGATACACCATTCAATCCTCTTAAATTTCTGACTT
>DASXMZ010000051.1:0-1634 GCA_036495385.1 Mucilaginibacter sp.
CATGACGATAATGCGCCTTTACCGCTGTTAACTTTTCAACAAAAATTACAGTTATTAACAAAGAAAAAGAAGCAAAAAGAAAGCTTCAACAATAATAATAACAGCTTATTCTTGTTGAAGCTAATCTAAAGGCCATGACGCGTTTTTGTTTGAAATTTTTGAACTTTTATTATTTAATGTGCCGACTAATAATCTCCCTGCACCCCTCCTCAATCAAATTAAACACAGGTTCAAATTGTTTATCCTCATAATACGGATCGGGTACTATTTCGTCGCCAAGCAATAACTTTACTTTTTTTGCATCTTCCTCGTTGCGTGCCATCGCCAGTATGTCGCTGAGGTTACTTTTATCCATCACAAAAATCACGTCGAAAGTATCAAAATCGCTTACTTTGAACAGCCTGCAAACCTGCCGGCTGATATCAATTCCATGCTTATTAGCAGTTCGGGTCGACCTGCGATCAGGCCCCTCCCCAACATGCCAATCGCCGGTTCCGGCTGAGTCGATATGCCAATCCAACCCGTTTTCATTAGCCAGGTGTTGCATTATGCCCTCCGCCAACGGCGAGCGACAAATATTGCCGAGGCAAACCATTAGTATTTTCATTTCTTTAGATTGTTCAAATGTTGTAAAGTTGGAATGTTGTAAGGTTAGGCTTTTATGACCTTATACCACCCGACGCCAGGAACATTTCAACTTTACAACATTCCAACCTTACAACAAATCTTACGCAAAAATAGAGTTCAGCACTCCGGCCAATCGAACACCGGCTTTAAGTAACTGCTCGTTAACAATATCAATATGGGTAAAGTTATATCTATAATTGAGTGTATCGCCGGGTTTTATTTCGGTATAAAGTTTTTCGGCTATCTGGTTCGATTCAAAAAGCCATTGGCTGATTGGTGCTTTTTGCCACTCAGCGCGCTGCTGTTCGGTGGTGTGGTTAATTGCCGCTGCATATTCAGTATAGCTTAGTTGCTGAAATTCAATCAGCTGAGAATCCCAAACCGAGTGAAGATTAGTGGGGTTATTAAACCAGTTTACTTTAAAGTCATTCCCGCCTTTATCATCCGCATGAGCGGCGTGCATTGGCTGATGTACATCCTCCACAATATGAATAAGCATCCGCAGATAAAGCAACTTGTTTTCTTTACTTAAGTTTTTCTTTTTTAGCTCGCTTATAAGCATATTCAGTTTGGTATAAGCATCCACATTTGCATCATTATCCAGGTATTCCTTCATTTCGGGATAAGTATACACCTTGTCAAAATCGATATAATGCCAGGGCGACAAATAACTATAAGCCGGGTCAGATTTTATAAAATCGGCCCAGTTGCTGGCCAGGGCAACAGACTCATAGCCTAAAATTTCCTGGATAGCTTTGCGGGCTTTCGGCGTTAAATAGCTGTATGCTATCTGCCCCGCAACGCGATGCCCTTCAGTGCCCCAGGCCATAGATTGAAGCGGGGCATAAGAAATGACAACAACCAGGATGATTTTTTTCAAAAAATTTGTTTTCATATTACAATGGTTTGGGATGACAAGTGGTTCTTTTTATTAAATGTGCATCGATAGGTATAACATTTAAAGTACTTGCAAATTGTACCAGTGAATCCGATTTTTTGCTTACCTT
>DASXMZ010000052.1:0-6027 GCA_036495385.1 Mucilaginibacter sp.
AAAATAGGAAACCGGTAGTTCTGTATATAATCCTAAGCTTGAAGCATTGGGGCTCGGGATCGTAGGGCTGATACCCTGCCATTGGGCGGACAGGTTGTGCCCGCTTAATAATAAAACAACAAATATTAATAAAAAGATTCTGCGGCGTTTCATATTGAATTTTTTTAGTTAGAGGTGTGCGTAAGTTTTTTTTCTATATCAATTAATTTATCCTTTAGCTGATCTATTTGCTCTTGCTCTAATTTGACTTCTTTATCTTTTTCAATTAAATACAAAGGCAGCTCCTCCACTTTCTTCACAAGCAGCTTATTCATCTCGCCCAGGTTAAGGCCATCTTTTTCAATTTGCTGTGCGGAAGGTATTTCGGGTAGATGATGATTTTGATCGATGTAGGTTTTTACTTCGGTGAGAGAAGGAAGAGCGTAATCTTTGCCGAAGACATAATCGGCCCAACCGTTCATATCAACGTTGATTTGTTGGGCGTGAACGTTCCCTTCGACAGAAAATTTATAAGAAGGATCAATGACATTTGTGCCTATACTTAAGGATCCTGACGGGATGAGCACATTACTGTAAAAGGTATCTGAATTATCTCGTATTTTATTATAGACTGTTGCCACGCCACCCCTCGTGCTCAAGTTCGAAACACTTAAATCACCCTGGTTTATAGTAGCGTTGGTATTATTAATTACGGCGAAGGTCCCCGCGGATGCGCCGTTGGTTGCCAGAACCCAGATTTCTGCAGAGGTTCCTAAATTAACTAAAGCAAATTGCGGTTGGTACCAACCGCCATAGCCAATCGTCTGATGATGTTGTATTGTAAAATTCTGATAATTTATAAACTCTATCTCGCCATTGGCCATGGACGGATTATTAGGTGTATTTTGGAAGTACACATATTGAAAATATGCATGTTGACCACTTGTAGTCGCCACTCTGTGCCAATTTCCATCTCCTGGCAATGAAAATGATTGCGCATTTACGCAATAAGAAATAATCGCCAGTACTATCGTTAAAATCGTTCTTTTCATCATTTTTATTTACTGTTTAGCGTGTTTAATTTTTCTTCAAGCTTGTTGAGTCGATCTTTCAACTCTTGATTTGTTTTTTGTTGCTCAATCAAATACAAAGTCAACTCCTCTACTTTCTTTACCAGCAGTTTATTCATTTCACCCAAGTTAAGGCCGTCTTTGATAATCTGCCGTTTCGAGGGTATTTCGGGCAAGTGGTGGTTTTGGTCGATGTAGGTTTTTACTTCCGTGAGGGTAGGGAGGGTGTAATTTTTATTGAAGACATAATCGGCCCAGCCGTTCAAATCGACGTTGACCTGTTGGGCGTGTACATTGCCTTTTACCGCAAGCATATAAGCGCCGGGGTTGCCTGTTCCAATTCCGACATTGCCGTTTACAATGAGTCCATTAGCCGGGGCTGCACTTGTTCCGGCGTACGAACCAATTGCAACTCCGCCAGTAACATCAAGTTTGGATAACGGTGTTATTGTTCCGATCCCGAAGCTGCCGTTTACACCCATATAAAAATTGGGTCTCCCTGCTGTAAAAAATTTTATTCCTGCATAACCCGATAAATAACACCATGGAGCTACTGTATTTTGTGTGTCGTTGTAAAAACCTATGCCATAATGTGATACCGTAAAGCCATCATAAGTGAAAAGATAATTTGTATAATCACCGCTCGATATCTTTAACCCTAACGCCGGGCTATTCCATATTGCATCAGCTGCAAATTGTCCTCTAAATGATGCAGCGTAGGTAGATGTTAAAGAACCTGTGAAAGTTTTAGCTCCTGTAATAGTTTCCGTATTTGCCTTGTGCACAAGGAGTGAGGTATCCACCGATTGTGCATTCACGGATAATGTTAATCCTACAATACCCATCAACATTAATAATAATATTGTTTTTTTCTTTATCATATTATTTTCATTTTATTTGATTCCGTTTTAATTTCTGATTTATAATTTCCTGGCCCCGCTTTAAAGTTTCGTTTTCCTTCTTTAATTCAATCAAATAAAGCGTAAGCTCCTCAATCTTTTGTAATAGTTTTACCTGGTTGTCGCCAACATTTAAACCTTCAGTTTGCATCTGTTTGGCTGAAGCTATTTCAGGAAGGTGATGATTTATATTGATGTACTCCTGAAGACTTGCAAGAGGGCGGAGCTGATAAGTTGGTTCAAACACGAAATCAGCTCCGGTAGTATTTACAGTTACCTGATTGGCTCTCACATTTCCGGCAACGTCCAGCATGTAAGAAGAATTTATTTGAGTGGTTTTACCAATGAGCACATTGCCGGTATTGGTAATCCTCATTTTTTCAGAAAGAGAACCGGCATTAATAGTTGAGAAATTAAGATACCCTGTTTCACTTCCTAAAGTGCCGGTATTTACACCAAGTGCAATACGGGCATAAACGGGAACATTATTTGCGTTATTTGCATAAAGGTCGATTCCGGCATCATTAGACGTTCCGTAGGCACCCCCACCAACTCTGAGGGCGCTCCCTGTGCCAACGTGATACACGTCAAATTGCGAACCAGGTGTTGTTGTTCCGATGCCAACTTTACCGAGGTTTGAAATTGACATTCGCACATTTGACGATGCTGGGTCTACATTTCCGCCTGTTACAAATGCGATTCCATATGGGCCGTTAACATATGCCACCGGATAATCAGTTGGCGTAACTAATCCAAGTGTTTTAAGTCCAAACCCTCCATAGCTATTGGTACTAATATAAAATGGTTTTACAAGAGAATATTTATTCACTATATCCGTATAATACCCCGCAGGATTAGACGGTGATTGCAAACGCAAAATAGCAGAATCACCTTGGATGGTAAACAATTTGCCAGGGCTCGTAGTTCCAATCCCCACATAGCCACTTGATGGAAATGTATTTTGGGCGAATGAGAATTGTGCGACCGCCATTATTGCTATAAAGGTTAAGCAAATCTTTTTCATTATTTTTTATTTGAGCGTTTAATTAAAATGGAAACCTGTTTTTTTAATTCATCTATTTCTTGCTGCTGGGTTTGCACTTCTTTCCGCAAGGTTTGATCGATTTTCTGCTGATCATTAAACTGGGCGTCTTGCACCTTAATTTCCTTATCCTCCTCAATCAAATACAAAGTCAGTTCCTCCACTTTTTTCACCAGCACTTTATTCATCTCACCCAGGTTAAGTCCCTCTTTTTCAACTTGCTGTGCCGAGGGTATTTCGGGCAAATGATGATTTTGATCGATGTAGGTTTTTATATCGGTGAGGGAAGGAAGCGGGTAATCTTTATCGAAGACATAATCGGCCCAATTATTCATATCAACATTTACTTGCTGGGCATGAATGGTTCCTTTTACAGCAAGTTTGTAACCGTTAGGGTTAATAGAATTAACTGCGATGTTACCAGAGGCATCGGTTGTCATAACCGGGATATATGCAGCCGTTGAGGTAATATCCGTACCCGGAGGTGTATTTGCACTTGTGGTGATGGTTACGTTTTGAGCTGTGGCCTGGTATCCCGCCATGTTGTAAGACCAAACAGCCATCGAATAATATCCTGTTTGATAGTTGATTTGCAGGTAAAGATCATAATTCGTGGCTCCGTTTTGAAATACCCTCAAGATAGTATTACTTACACCGCTGCCCCCGGTTACTACCTGGTTAATTGATAAACCGCCCCGGTTCGCTATGTAATAAATAGTTTCGCCAATATTGCCAGCACCCCAGGTACCTCCCAATACACTCACCCTCATTTTCTGACAATTACCTGCGCTATTCGGATCGTTTGTTAAACTGCCAACGTAAATAAAATTTACAGCCGGAGTTATACTTGGACCTGCAATGATTTGGGTGTATTGTGCCTGAACTAACAGAGGAAGCAAAGCCAAAAAGAACAATCCAGCTGTAATGCTAAGTTTTCGAAATGTTGAAATCATAATTAAATGGTTTAATGGTTGATATATTTTGTAGGTTTATTTATTGTTTTGGGTGGACTCTAAAATCTTCAACCTATCCTCAAGTTGCTTAAGTTTGGCATCTTGTTCTTTTTCCTTTTTATCCTTCTCAATTAGATAAAGTGTCAGTTCCTCGACCTTCTTAAGTAGTGCTTTATTCATGTCCCCCAGGTTAAGGCCGTCTTTTTCAATTTGTTGCGCAGAAGGTATTTCGGGAAGATGATGGTTTTGGTCGATGTAGGTTTTTATTGAAGAGAGAGTTGGAAGTATATAGTTCTTTTTGAAGACATAATCGGGCCAGTTGGCGTAAGCTTTTACCGTCATTGAGGTTGCTATGGCTGTGCCGTTGATAGCTAACTGATAGCCAAAAGTATTTGTCGTATTTATGCCTATGAAGCCGTTTCCATCTATGGTTAAATCATTTCCGTAATACCAGTTAACACCTGCTCCGGTCTTGTTAAAAGACCGGCGAGTTCCCATAATCATTTTTCCCGTAGCATCGCCGCTATTAGCGTTACCCGCAACAGTAATAATTCTCGCCTGACCCCAAAGATTAGTACCATCCGTATTAGCCGGAATTACAAATTCAAGTTGCGCGCCTGTTGAAGAGGACCGAGATCCTGTGTTTCCCTGAACTATGAGTCCTCCGCCAGTATATTGATAATTGGCATCAACAGAAGTTCCGGCCCCCACGAGGTGCAGACTGGTTTGCGGACTGGTTGTGCCAACCCCTAAAGAACCTTGAAACCAACTTGTACCGCCAACAGTGGCTGATAAAGCAATATTTGGATTTGTGGTACTCCAAGTGGATAAGTAAAACACATCCGCCGTGTTCGAAATGCGGGAGGCGCTGGCGTTAGACCACCACATTATGCTTGCATCATGTCGTGTACCGGCATTACTGCCAATCACAATATCAGCGGCCATTGGATTAGCTGGATTAACTACATTATTACCAGTTGTAACCACCTGGCTTTGGGCGAAACCACAGTAAGTTATCGCAATAAAGGAAATCGTTAAAAGTGTCTTTTTCATTGGTTTATTTTTTTCTTAATAATTGAGTTATTGTTTCTAATTGCTGTTTAAGCTGGTTTATCCGTTCTTGCTGGGATTGATTTACTTTTTGTTGATCAATCAAATAAAGTGTCAACTCCTCCATTTTTTTAACCGGCAGCTTGTTGATTTGCCAGCGTTGAGGCCTTGAGTAATTCTTTATGGTAAAAGTTAAACTCCACACCAATAAGCATAGGTCATTAATGATATCAAAATATTAATTAATCCGAGTCACGATTGGAATCATATACCAGCCGAAAAGGTTGCGATTCCGATTCTTGTATAAAAAGAGTTTAACGAATCACCTGGTTGAAATTTCAAGGTGAAAAGAATTTAAGCGGCTAAATCCAAACCGCGTTCATTTTAGCAATAATTGCTTAGTAGTGTGCATCGATGGGAGATTCTCATTTTTGTGATGGTTTTAAGTTTAATTTATTGACGTTTAAATAACTTGGTGATATAAAGTTATAAGATTATTTCTAAAATAAATACCGTGTTTTCACGGTATTTATCAGAAACTTTTCAACAAATATTTAATAATATTAACAAATAAGCTTCGGAAACTTATTTTTCGGTTTCAAAATAAATCTCCATAACCAGCTTCTTACTTTCATCGGAGTTTGCTTTAGTACCCATTATTTTAAAAGTAACCGAGCGCACTAAACCTATTCCGCCTGTTGCCAGTAATTGGTTAAGTACTTTGGTTAACGCGAAAAAGCCGCCTTCAAAACTGAGCTTTTGAATGATAAACTGATCTGTATGATATGCCGGATCCTGTACGGGAACCTCGCTTAGTTTTACATTTTCTTTTTCGGCAATCAATGATATGGTACTGATAATATTGCTGCGAAAAGCAACGGTATCTGTTTTGTAATGGTTTATGATAAGGGACAGGTTATTACTCTTTCTTTCAAGGTAAGCCGGTTGATAACTTAAGTCAGCAGCCTGGGTTAATTGCGATTTTAACCGTTTATTAATTTGCCAGGCTTCTATTGTTTTTTTAAAGGCAAACT
>DASXMZ010000053.1:0-3009 GCA_036495385.1 Mucilaginibacter sp.
ATGACGATAATGCGCCTTTACCGCTGTTAACTTTTCAACAAAAATTACAGTTATTAACAAAGAAAAAGAAGCAAAAAGAAAGCTTCAACAATAATAATAACAGCTTATTCTTGTTGAAGCTAATCTAAAGGCAATGACAAAAGTCTAATATCCGAGCAAACTACTGCTTAATCAAATTATACAATTCATCAAGTTTCGGTGTTAGGACAATTTCTATTCTCCGGTTTTTGGCTCGGGCCTCGGCGGTATTAGCCGGGTCAATTGGTTGATATTCGCTTGTGCCGGTTGCGGTAAGCCTGTGGGCATTGACTTTCTCAACTTCAGTCAGGTACCTGCATACGGATGTTGCGCGCAGTACGCTTAGGTCCCAGTTATCTTTTATCTGGCCGAGGTTAAGTACCTTTTTATCGTCGGTGTGCCCTTCTACCGCAATGTTAATATCGGCCTCTTTATTAAGTACCGCTGCAAGTTGCTGTAAAGCCATTTTACCCTTGGCATCAATAACAATACTGCCCGAAGGGAACAATAGTTTATCAGTTAACGAAACGTATACCTTACCATTTCTTATATCTACGGTTAAACCATTTTGCTGAAAGCCAAGTAATGCCGCCTGTAATTTGTTCTTTAACGCATTCGCCGCTTCGTCACGCTTATGCAGAATTTCCTCCACTTCTTTTAAACGCGCTTCTCTTTTTTTCAAATCAGCGGATAGTGCGCTCACTTTTGACGAACTGGTGTTATAATTACCGTTTAACGCGTTATACTTATCATTTAATGCATTATAATTAGTATTCAAGGTATTATAAGTATTCTGAAGATCGGCGATAGCATGATGCAGGTGTGCTGTATCAGTCCGCAAACGGGCAACGGTATCTTCAAGGCTGCCGGTGCGATGGGCGAGTGAGTCGCGTTCAGCTACCAATGCCTTATACTTTTTAGGAGAAAGCACTACACATGAATGTAATACCATGCACAAAAAGGCGGCAACAAAAAAATATCTGATTTTCATGGTGTAGGATTTTTAGCAGTTAAGAAAGGGCGTTATTAATAAAAACATTAAGCGGGTAAATTTTACTGCATACAGATGCTATGACTGTAACCGAATCCTTTTGCATTAATTCATCATCCGTTAATTGGTGGAAAGCTACGAAACTTTTAAGTTTTAGCAACTCAACATTTTCATTTTCAGCGCTATATTCGCGTGGAACGCTCTTTAATTGCTCCTGTTTTCTGAATTCGCCAAATAACTTGATAAACTCAGCATCGTCAACTATCTTTTTCAGATCGTTGCCGTTGTAATCTATCTCCTGCCTTATTGCTTTTAAGTGATCGGCGGCGGGCATCCAGTAACCTCCTGCAATAAAGTTGTTGCCGGGCGAAATATGCAAAAAATATTCGGCGGAACCAGCTCTCTTGCCTTTGGTAGGCAAACTTACGCCAAAGTTATTTTTGTATGGAGTTTTGTCTTTGCTAAAGCGGATATCCCGGTAAATACGCATCACGCATTTTTTAGCGTCAAGGTCAGCATCAATGCCGGGATCTATTTTATGTACTTTTTCAATGAGCGCGGCAGCGAACTCAATCACATTTTCGCGTGCAGCTTCATAGCGTTCCTTATTAGCCTGGAACCAGTCCCGGTTATTGTTTGCAACCAGTTCTTTTAAAAAATCAAAGGTATGGCGTTGTATCATCGACATCTAAATGAGGTTGATAATTTATTTTCGGTGATAACCAATATAAAAGGAAAACACGGGAATATCTAAAATTTATTGGAGAAAGCAAAAAGATACCGCCTAAAATTACACTAATATAGAGCCATGGCGAATCCGAATTATGGGTTAACAAATATGTAGCGGCCACAATAATAAAAGCTTCGGCCACATTCATGGCGTAACTTACGTACATAGCAGCATAAAAATAGCCTGGTTCTATTTCAAAATGCAAATTGCAATGCGGGCAATGGTCATGAATTTTATTGGAACCCAAATTATAGATACCACCGGCAAACATATCACCCCTGCGGCAGCGCGGGCATTTTGTATGCAGCATTGCCCATGATTTCGGTGTTTGAGACATAATTAATTAAAGGGAAGCTATGAAGCGGGTGGTTATTAGTTCAAATGCAACTTCTCGTCGCGGATATCAATATTAACATTTTTGCGGCGATATTTTTTGTACCAAATAAAGCCAACAGCCGCAACGGCCAGGTAGGGCGCCGCCAACAAAAATAAGATCCCTTTATTTAGGCCATTAGCGGTTTTGTCACCACTTTTCGCGTTCGACTCAACAGTTGCAGCGCATTGTGCACATTGTGCTTTAACAGGTTTTATACTCAATACCAGCAGGCCAAATACTATTAAGAACAATGCTCTTTTTAAGCGCGTTTTCATGCTGTAAAATTAGTTAAAAAACGTTGAAATGTTGTAACGTTGAAATGTTGTAACGTTGGAAAGTTAAAAGGTTGTAAAGCTTTTATTGATTGCTTATTCATAGATGAAATCCTAACATTTCAACGTTCCAACAACAAAATCAAAAATGATAATACGGAGATACCATCAAATAAACTATCACGCCCGTTACCGTTACATACAACCATATCGGGAATGCCCATCTTACCAGTTTCTTATGTTTCTCTACTTGCATTTGCAGGCCGCGGTAAAAGCTCAATAATATCAACGGCAAAACACCCGCAGCTAATATGATATGCGATGTTAATATCACATAGTAAACATATCTTATACTTCCTGCTGTGGCTTTTTCAGCATCAGATAGTACTCCATCGCCGTTTAAATCGCCATATTTTGTTTCCGGTGCGAGATAATGAAAAAGAATGTACGACACCAGGAAAAGCGACGACAAACAAAAGGCCAGTATGTTTATCCGCTTGTGCATGGGGATGTTAAGCTTCTTTATAAAATATAACGACGTGAGCAGCAGCACACTGCATGTTCCGTTTAAAATAGCGTTTAACTTTGGCAGGTAAATAGTAAATGAAGGCACTACTGAAGG
>DASXMZ010000054.1:0-1661 GCA_036495385.1 Mucilaginibacter sp.
GATATTATCGCCGATATTACTGATCACCTGCCTGATTTTACGGTATTCGGGCCGAAAATCATGCCCCCACTCAGATATACAGTGCGCTTCATCAACGGCAACAAACGAAACGTTGTTTAATCGTAAAAAATCTATATTTTCCTGCTTGGTAAGTGACTCAGGTGCTACGTAAAGCAATTTGGTTTTGCCGGCCAGCACATCTTCTTTTACCCGTGCAATATCTGATTTTGTTAATGATGAATTTAAAAAATGGGCTATGCTATCCGATCCCCCGAATGCCCTTAACTGGTCTACCTGGTTTTTCATTAAAGCGATCAGTGGTGAAATTACAATCGCTGTGCCTTCGCTCATCAAAGCAGGCAACTGATAACACATGGATTTTCCGCCACCGGTGGGCATAATCACAAATGTATCGTTACCCGCCAGTATATTAGTTATTATCGCTTCCTGCTCACCTTTAAAATTATCGAACCCAAAAAAATTCTGGAGGTTATCAAAAAGGGACTTCTTTGTTTCTAACATTATTTACTTCTTGTTGTTGAATTTGTATTATTAAAAGTTTAAAGTAACAAAAATTTCTCAATAAACGATGGATTTTCTTTAAAATTTTATATAGAAATGATTATTGTTACCAACCATCATGAGTGTCAGCCACAATAAAATTTGTTAAAACAATTTATGCAGGCTTTATGGCGTCAAAAATCAGAAAAAGGCTTGTTAGCACTATTCGCCCAGCCCAATCGCAGAAAAAAACAATTGAGTTAATAGAAAACAATTTCTTTATTTATGCTTTTAAATAAAGGTTTTGTATTGTTGCTTTTATTTAATTTTATTTAATACTTAAATTACAAATTAATATTCAATTTTGTCATACGTTTACCAAATTAATCCATCCGGGTTTTAAACTAAACAAAACCGACAAAAAAACACTCATGATGGTTTCAATGCCAATAAAAAGCAAATCGAATTAATGCAAATTGTTTAATATAAGATGAATAAAAACTACTATGCCATTATAATGGCAGGAGGTATTGGAAGCCGTTTTTGGCCCATCAGCCGTACTTCACACCCCAAACAATTCATAGATATTTTAGGAACAGGAAAAACCCTCATACAAAACACTTATGACCGTTTTATAAAAATATGTCCGAAGGAAAATATATACGTGGTTACCAATGAAATATACACGGCTTTAGTGAAAAAACAATTGCCGGATATGGCCGATGACCAGATTTTAACGGAACCTGTAATGCGCAATACTGCACCCTGTATTGCCTATGGGTCATTTAAAATTGAAAGCATGAACCCCGATGCCGCTATAGTGGTGGCGCCATCAGACCATCTAATTCTTGATGAGGCAGCCTTTATTAGCGCGATAGAGAAATCGTTACATGTTGCGTCAAAAAATAACTGCCTGATAACACTGGGTATAAAACCATCGAGGCCTGATACCGGTTACGGGTATATTCAATACACTGATCAAAGCCTGAACAGCGATTTTTATAAAGTAAAAACTTTTACCGAAAAGCCAACGCTGGAGATTGCCAGGACTTTTTTACAAAGCGGCGATTTTTTGTGGAATGCGGGCATATTTGTTTGGTCGGCGAAGGCAATTGTAAACGCATTTGGACAGTATTTGCCCGAGATGCACGAAATTTTTG
>DASXMZ010000055.1:0-2415 GCA_036495385.1 Mucilaginibacter sp.
TCAAAGCAATTATCACTAATATCAAAAAGTCCTTACTCAGCATAGCCACAATTACCGCGACGCTCGCGCCAAGAACTTTCCTGATACCTATTTCTTTTAATCGTTGTTGTGCCGTAAATGTTGCAAGGCCAAATAAACCCATGCACGAAATAAATATGGCAATTGCCATTGCTGCATTCATTAATTGCGCGGTTTTTTGTTCCTTATCGTATAATTTTGCTATAGATTCATCAAAAAAGTGGTATTCAAATTTATCGGCGGGATAAACATTCTTCCATGCGCTTTCAATTTGTGCTATGGTATTTTTAAAATTGCTTATTTGTTTTCCCTGCGTCGCCAATTTTAAACTGATGCTTCTTTCGTTACTCTTGAGTGTAGTCATAAAAAATGGTGAAATAGGCGCATGTAATGATTCTGCATAAAAATCCTTAACAATGCCAACGATGGGTCCTTTGGCATTATTTATTCCAACCTGGATAGTTTTTCCCAGGGCATCTTCAGGCTTCTTGAAACCTAACGCTTTGGCGCATGTTTCATTTACTAAAAATTCCTTAATGGTATCGGAACGTACCATGTTACGCCCCGCTATGATCTTTAATTCAAATAACGGCACGTAATTTTGATCGCAAATATCAAATGAAGCATCTATTTTAACGTCGCCTGCACCTTTGTACTCAACGATGGTTCCATTGTGGCTGTCGGAAGCAGGAGTTTCCTGATGCATAGTTATCAACGACACACCCGGTAATTGTTTAACCTTGTTGGCAAGTACATTTACCAAGGATGCAGGTTTACC
The DNA here is from genome assembly GCA_036495385.1 of Mucilaginibacter sp. Taxonomy (GTDB): domain Bacteria; phylum Bacteroidota; class Bacteroidia; order Sphingobacteriales; family Sphingobacteriaceae; genus Mucilaginibacter. Next base: position 797 of record DASXMZ010000055.1, read on the forward strand.
ATAGTCGGTATGTAGGGTAATGATAGCGTCTTTGTTAAAACCGAGGTCTTTATTTAGCATGAAGTGTATCTGATTACCGATAACTACCGTGCCGATGATAAATACCAACGAAACCGTAAATTGAAACACAATCAGGCCCTTACGGAGATAGCTTTTGCGGTTAATTTTTTGTGAACCCTGCCCTTTTAAACTTAATACCGGCAAATACGACGATAAAACCCTTGCAGGATAATAACCAGCTAGCAATGAAGTAATAATGATGATCAGTACTAAGAATAAAAGTACCGGCATGTTGAATAAATGCAGGGTTACACCTTTTGGTATGATAGAATGGAAAGAAGAAATAATTGGGTTGGTGACAAGAACTGCAATAATTACCGCTGCCATGGTCACGAAAAGCGTTTCTATCAAAAATTGAACAGTAAGGTTCGCTTTGCTACTGCCCAGCACTTTGCGTACTCCCACTTCTTTTGCCCTGCGGAATGACTGCGCTGTGGCAAGATTGATAAAATTAATAACGGCTATTATTAATATAAATGCTGCTATAGCCATTAGGCCATAAAGCGTTGGTAAATGTACCTGCCGCGAGTAGGCATCGTTATAGTTGGTGTTAAAGTGTATATCTGTTAATGGTTGAAGCGTGAACGTCACCTTCATACCGGGCGGTAAAGGACTGTGCTTCTTAAAAAATGCAGGGAACTGTTTTTCAATTTGTGCCGGCGATACCGTTTTTGCCAGTTTTACAAATCCCTGCGCGCTATAGCTCCACATTCCCCAGTTTTTAAGATCGATATCATTTTTTACAAAACTGCTTTTAATGGTAGCAAAAGAAATAAAATCCTTAAAGCCAAAATCCGTGTTTTTATCCCAGTCTTTTACAATCCCCGATACAGCAACATGCAGAGAATCATTGTAAATAACCTCTTTGCCGATTATATCCTCTAATGGCACGGAACCAAAATATTTATGGGCATCCTGCTCAGACAGTACCACTTTAAACGGCTCATTTAAAGCCGTCGCCGCGTTACCCTGCAGCCATTGGTACTTAAAAATTTCGAAATATTGCGGTTCGGCTATAATGACAGGTGAAGTTTCTTCACCCCGCTGTGGAGCATAAAATTTTTTAGGTGCCTGGCCTAGGGTATTGACCGTTATTTTAGGGAAATAATTAAATAAACCAGTGGTTGTTTCAAAACCACTGATATCGCTCCGCGCTTGTATCGGCAAAATGGCGATTCCCCCAGCTATATCACTGCTTCTTCCTTCGGGATTAGAAAGATGTGTCACAATCCTGTAGATCCGGTCTTTATCCGGATGAAATAAATCATAGCTTAATTCAAAACTGGTAATAAGATAAATAATAAGGCAGGCGCTTATACCAAGCGCAAGGCCAAGTACATTTATGGCGGTATACATCTTGTTCCTGGTGATATTTCGCCACGCGGTTATGAAATAGTTTTTTATCATGATGTACAGTTCATTGGTTCATTTGTTCATCAGTTCATTAGGCTTGCGTAACTGCAAACAGCCTGCTGAAAACCGCCCACTCCCTCACTCGCTTCTCAAACTCTTAACCGGGTTCAGCCCCCTCTAAATCTCCCCCGGTTGGGGAGACTTTT
>DASXMZ010000056.1:0-3729 GCA_036495385.1 Mucilaginibacter sp.
TCGTCGTTTTGTCCATAACAATCTCGTTGGCATTCCAATTATTAAAATCCCCCGCAACGACTACCCTGTGCGATGACGCATAACCGGGGAGTTTAAATGTATAATTGTATTTATAATAAACGGAATTGGCATTTCCGGAACCGTCGTTTGTAATCAATAAATTGTTTGGGTCCGTAGTCCACCTGCCGTTAACAATGTATTTATATTCATAAGCTCCGGGTTCAAGTTTTAAATCAAGTAACCAGCCACCGTCTGTTTTCTTCATGAAACCTTTTAGAGTGCTCCAGTTATTAAAATTTCCGGACAAGAACACCCTTTTTGCGTCTTGTGCGCCGGGAAATATAAACCGGGTAAGTCCGGAAGCCAGTTCATAAACTGTAACCCTGGCATATTTGTTAATCCCGTAATTTACCTTTGCAGGGTATCCGGGCTTTCCACCTATTTGTGGAATCCGGGTGGTGATTGAATATGGTTTGCTTTGCGGATTGTTGTTCAAATCAATTAATGACCTGTTAAATTCTATTGTGCTGTTTTCCTGTCTTGTCAAATTCCAGCCATCAGCGCTCAATACCGAATAATCACCCCTTAAAATTTTTTCGGTGTTTGAACTATTAAGCCCCGCAACTTTAAGTATGCTATCCAGCTCATTTTTTGACGATTGCAAGTCAATCTGCAGCACCAGGCGGTCATCTGCAATGACCAGCGTATTGCGTTTTTGGGCAATAGTTTTACTAATACTGCAAAGCAATAATAATATGATAACTGTATGTCCGTAACGCCTCATCGTTTTATTGGTTAGTGTAAATGTACATTTCAAACTCCTTTTTCACGAAGTTGACAGTGAATATCCCTCGCACAAAAAAGTCGTACCCTAAAACGCCATCGATTGAATGGCCGTAGCCTTCTCCCATTTTTTCGAGATTAGTTAATAAAATACGGTTTTTCATAAACATCCGATCGCCGATAATTAATTTATCAAAACGGGCAAAAACTACTTCAATGTTTGAGCCTCCAACCCCTTTTAATTTTTGACGGCCAAGAACCTCCATCGTTTCCGCTAACTTTTTAGATTGACTATAATCAAAAAGGTTTGTTTCGGCTGCGGTATCAAAAGCAAACCATAACGTGTTGTTGTTAACGGTGCCTTTTAAAAAAATTATATCGTTTAAATAACGAAATGAACTTACCATAAACCTGTCACGAAAAATTCGCTCGGCATCGGGGATATTGCCATCCTTATCAAGTTTCTGGATGTAAAGTACATTTCTGAAAAGGTCGACCGTAACCGCAAAGCTCGTAAACAACCGTGTACCCAATAATCCAAGTATTTTGGTGTTTCGCCCGTTTTCAATGGAGGAAAGATCAGTGACTTCGGCGGTGAGCCTGCTGTATTGCAGATCAAGAATTGAAAAATTATGAACTACGGTTTTAAATGATCCCAATGATGCCCCGGTAACACCCATGGCTTCGCTTTCCTCAATTTTGGGAGCATCTCTAAAATAGGTTTCATTTAATACAAGGTATGGCGACCCAGTATCGAACACAAAATTGCCTTCGAGAGAATCGACCTTTGCTTCGATAATAATTAAATTACCAGCCCTTTTTATCGGTACTGTAAGGGTTTTGAAGTCACCGTATGGGGGCGGATCAGGATCAATTGTAGCATTCTTAAAAGTGATGCCACCGATAACTACTCTTTTACTACCCGAAACGCTAAAATTAAGGCAAGCAATCAGGATTAATAAAAGAAGGTAAAGCTTAAGCATCAAATGGCTGTTAGTAGCTAATAGACCATATTTTATGCGGGGATGTTACAGAGTTTAAAAAAAAGAGTCAAGAACAAAGAGCCTTGAATCAAGATTTAGAAATGAGACAAAAAACAAAAAGCCGGAATTTAAGTGCGATACTCAAATCCTGGCTCTCCATTTTTAATTGTTGATTCCCGAATTATCCTAAATACGATTTCAGGATTTTGCTTCGTGAAGTATGGCGCAACCGTTGCAGCGCCTTGTCTTTAATCTGCCTTACACGTTCGCGTGTCAGGTTAAATTTTTCGCCGATTTCTTCCAATGAAAGAGGGTGGTTGGTACCCAAACCGAAAAATAATACGATTATTTCGCGTTCCCGTTCGGTAAGTGTCGAAAGAGAGCGTTTTATTTCTTCGGATAATGATTCATTGATCAATATCGAATCTGTATTTGGCTCCTGGTTTTCCAGTACGTCAAGTAAAGTATTTTCTTCGCCCTGTACAAACGGTGCATCCATGGAAACATGGCGGCCCGAGTTGCTTAAAGTATCTGATATTTTATCGACCGTGGTTTCCAGCATATCCGCAAGCTCTTCGGGTGAAGGTTCGCGCTCGTACTCTTGTTCAAGTTTTGAAAATGCTTTGCTGATTTTGCTTAATGAGCCTACCTGGTTTAGCGGTAAACGTACAATACGTGATTGCTCGGCTATAGCTTGTAAAATGGATTGGCGTATCCACCATACTGCATACGATATAAATTTAAAACCCTTCGTTTCGTCAAAGCGTTTTGCGGCTTTAATTAAACCAAGATTACCTTCATTTATTAAGTCGCCTAATGTTAAACCCTGATTTTGGTATTGTTTTGCTACAGAGACCACGAAGCGAAGGTTTGTTTTTGTTAAACGTTCTAATGCAGCCTGGTCACCTTCCCTTATCTTTTGAGCTAATATTACTTCTTCTTCGGCTGTTATCAGATCAACTTTACCAATTTCGTGAAGATATTTATCGAGCGATTGTGACTCACGGTTGGTAATGGATTGAGTTATTTTGAGTTGTCTCATTTAATTTATTAACCTCGATTCTTGTTTTAGAATAGAACGTGCAAAGTTACAAATTTGTTATTAAATATCTAAACCACTAAGGATATTTGAAAAAAAATTATAGGTAGTCAATCAACAGATTGCCAGCGACATTTTTACTTTGTCGGGCCGCTGCTATCTGGCCGCTACTACTACAATTCATCCAGCCTAAATGTTTTATTTAATCTTATCCCTTTTTCTGTCTGTTGTAACGTACAGCACTCATTTACAGGATCATGCTCCATAAACAATACATAATCTTTTTCCAACGCTTCGTTTAAGATGGTTTTTTTTTCGGTTAGCGTTTGTAGCGGGAACATATCATAAGCCATAACATAGGGGAGTGGTATATGCCCAACGGATGGCAAAAGATCGGCCATATATAAAATAGACTTCTCTTTATAATTTATAAGAGGGAGCATCATTGCCTCGGTATGTCCATATACAAAACGGATATTTACGTTGTCTGTAAACGGTATGCCATCGCTTGCGGGGATAAAATTTAGTTGCCCGTTTTCTTTAATTGGTACGATGTTTTCTTTTAAAAACGAAGCTTTTTCACGTTCATTGGGATTCACCGCCCACTCCCAATGTTTTTCGTTGCTCCAGTAAACAGCGTTTTTAAAAGCCGGGACTAATTTTTCATTGTGCCTGATGATAGCGCCACCAACATGGTCAAAATGGAGGTGTGTTAAAAATACGTCGGTAATGTCGTCCCGGTGAAAACCGGCTGTGGCCAGCGAACTGTCCATACTTGCAGCGCCATGTAAAAAATAGTGACTCAGGAATTTTTGGTCCTGTTTATTTCCGATCCCGGTATCGATTAATATCAACCTGTTACCATCCTCAATTAGCAAGCAGCGCAGGGCCCAGGTACACAAATTATTTTCGTCGGCAGGGTTG
>DASXMZ010000057.1:0-3763 GCA_036495385.1 Mucilaginibacter sp.
ATTCAGGAGATTCATATTAAAATTATTCACGCACTAATTTTATCCATAGAGCACATAATATTCAAATAAGCTAGTGTCAAGTCAACAGTCTTTAGTCGTAAGTCTGGAGCCCAATTTTGTTCTTTTCTGACTTAAGACTTGAGACTTCAGACTCAGGACTTGGCGACATTTTACGATTGACACTACACTAAAGACCTCTGCACAAAATGAGATTAGTGTGAATTTTAGAAGTAGAAAGCAAGCGTTTGGGAATTAAATATATATCCTATAAACTTAAATTTTATGCAAAACATAATAGGTATCGATATTGGCGGAACAAAGTGTGCGGTTTCTTTGGGAGAAGTAGAGAATGGTGAAATCACGATTATAAATAAGGAAACTTTCCAAACCTCAAATACTCCGGATCCGTTTGCAATGATTTCAAAACTGCAAAAAGGGGTAGAGAAAATAATAGCGTTACAACAGCTTTCGATCCATAATATTGCTGCTATCGGAATCAGTTGCGGGGGACCTTTAGATAGTAAACGAGGGTTGATTCTTTCTCCGCCGAATCTTCCCGGGTGGGACGCTATCCCTGTTGTTAATCTTTTTCAGGAAAAGTTTGGTATTCCGGTGTTTCTTCAAAATGATGCTAATGCGTGTGCTTTGGCAGAGTGGAAATTCGGAGCCGGAAAAGGTTACAGGAATGTTATTTTTCTAACGTTTGGTACGGGACTGGGGGCTGGCCTAATCTTCGACGGACGACTCTATTCCGGAACCAACGACATGGCCGGGGAAGTAGGTCATATACGGCTCGAAAATATTGGACCTGTTGGTTATGGCAAAGCAGGGTCATTTGAGGGATTTTGCAGCGGAAACGGAATAACCCAGATTGCTCAAATCAAAATAAGAGAAAGATTCCAGATGGGACAAGCAGTTTCCTTTTGCAAAAGCCCCGAGGAAATAGGCTTGATCACCGCTAAGGCAGTTGCAGAAGCAGCAACAAACGGCGATGAACTAGCGATTGAAATATATAAGTTAAGCGGAGCCTACCTTGGTCGCGGTTTATCTATCCTGATAGATGTTTTAAATCCTGAAGTGATTATTATTGGAAGTATTATAGTTAGTTCGGGGAATCTGATTCTCCCGGCAGCCATGGAAATCATAAAACGAGAAGCCCTTCAGCATTCCCAAAATGTTTGTCGTATTCTGCCGGCAAAGCTGGGGGACATGGTCGGCGATTTTGCTGCCTTGTCAGTAGCCATGTATAATTTGGAACAACTGTGATGGGAAATTACGTCGTTTTTTCACATCAGTCCCATATTCCGTTATTAGCGGTCAAAATAACAGGTTCGCCGCTGGTGACGATGATGGTGTGTTCGTGTTGGGCTACATAGCCTCCTTTATTACCTTTGAGGCTCCATTCTTCACCAAAATCTTCAGCGTAAGTGGATTTTGTAGAAATAAAAGTTTCAATCGCTACAACAGAGTTTTTTTTAAACCGCTCCTGGTTGTATCGGTTATAGCAGTTCAGAATATCACCCGGGGATTCGTGAAGACTACGTCCCACCCCGTGACCGGCCAGATTCTTAATAACGGTAAAGCCGCGCTTGGCCGCTTGTGTTTCAATAAACCTGCCTATCTCCGCTATTTTAACACCACCTTTTATTTGAGATATCGCGTCTTTTAATATTTGTTTGGATGAGCTCACCAAAGCCCAGTGCCCGTTAATGTCTTCGCCCAGAACAAAAGAACCGCCATTGTCGGCCCAAAATCCATTAAGTTCTGCCGAAACATCAATATTGATCAGATCCCCTTCCCGGAAAACTTTGTTTGCAGTGGGTACGCCGTGTACAACTTCGTGATTAACCGAGATGCAGGTATGCCCGGGAAATTTGTAGGTAAGCATGGGTGCTGAACGGGCACCAAAACTTTGGAGCAAATTGCCACCAAAATCATCCAGCTCTTTTGCCGACATACCTACGCGACAATATTCGCGCATGGCTTTTAAAGTAAAGGCTACCGCCTCACTTACCTTTTGCATTCCAATTTGATCTTCAACGGTATTTATAGACATAGTCGATTTGATTATCAATACGTGAGGGTGTTTTATATCAAAGATAATTAAAATGGCTAAAACGGTTCGGGAAATCACTTTTAAAAACACAAAGTCATGCCGAACTAGTTTCGGTACCCCACAGGACAAACGGCGTGCTTGGTGTACATCCTGCATATTCGCTAGCATGGCGTAGACTTAGCATGACGGGTGCCGAAATAAATTCGGCATGACATTTTTTTAATTTTAAAACATTCCTGGCTTAATACAAAAGCTGATGTAAATTTTAAAGCGATTTCCCCTGCTAATGCAAACACCTTGTTGATACTGTAACTAATAATGTTAATTTAGCCCCTACTTAAACAAACACAAAAATGGACACTAACCGTACCGCTACCACAAACCCGCAGGCATTTTTTAAAACAACCGCTATTATACATGCTGCATTATTAATCGGCCAGGTTTTATTCGGTATAGTGGCTTTCTCCATAACAAATAATACCGGTTTAAATATGAAACCAAACAATGATCCTCTTTTTTATGTGGCGCTGCTGTTGGTATTTGGTGGAATGTTATTGGGCAGCTTTTTGTACAGACAGCAATTAGCCAAACTGGCCGAGGGGGCAACTTTAAAAGAAAAACTAAGCGTCTATCAAACCGCCCTGATCATGCGGTGCGCGCCGAGCGAAGGCGGGTCAATGTTCTGTATTGTTTGTTATATGCTTACCGGAAACTCGTTTTACTTAGTGCTGACGGCCTTAAATATTCTTTATTTTATTTGGATGAGGCCTACAAAGCAAAAAATAGAAGATGAGGTTAGCCTTAGCTATGAGGATAAAGCGGAGTAAGGGTGGTGGCAGGGGTGTGTTTTACACTTTGCTAAACGCGCGACGAACACACCCCTGCCCCTCTCAAGAGGGGAACCCTGCGCTTTTGGCCGAATAAACGGGAAAAACCTGGAATTCGAGCACTTAACGTTCGAATCCCAGGTTCGCTTTAAATACAAAATGCCACCCTTGTCAGGGCGGCATTTTGTATTTCGTGAAGCCGGAGGGATTTTTCGCTCGCGCTACCCAGGCACGACCCGCTCAAGAGATAGTTCGAACCCTCTCGCCGGGTTCGAATCCACAAACCCATATAAAAATTGAAAAGACCAATCCGCTATGCGGACCGGTCTTTTCAATTTTTAGTGGAGCCGGAGGGAACGACTATTGTTAAATTTGTCGCTGTTAATCAGCTCTTTATGTTTTTATAATCTTTGGTGGTCACCGAATAGGTCACCTCCAAAATAAACCAAAATAATGCTGTTGCTTATTGATAACAAATATACAGAATAACATTTTATTCATGCAATAAATTTTTATTTACTTGTCACATATTTGATGTAAATTTGTGACAAGATAAGTTTAAAGTTGGAAAAGTCAATTCATCAGGAGTTATTAAGCAGGATCATTAAAGGCAAGAAAGGAAAAATTATTTTCCCTTCCGATTTTAATGATATGGCTAATAAGGACGCAGTACGCCAGGCATTATCCCGGCTGGTGAAAGATAATATATTAATACGGCTGGCACACGGTATTTATTTATATCCGAAAGTAGATACTGCATTAGGCATACTATATCCCTCCACAGATGATATAGTACAGGCAATTGCAAAGAGGGACAAAATAAGAGTAATCCCTACAGGTATTAACGCTTTAAATAAATTAGGGCTTTCAACCCAAGTGC
>DASXMZ010000058.1:0-9868 GCA_036495385.1 Mucilaginibacter sp.
CATCACCAAAACCGCTTTCTACGTCAACTAATATTTTATGGATAGTTTTTTTTCGGAATACGCTATTTGACATTTATTAAAAATTAAGGGTCCTGATACTAAACACAACCATTTTTTTGGAGTGAAATAAGTATATGCTTACTTTGCACGATGAATATAGGCATAAAAGTTGTTTTGGACAGAATAAAGCTATTTTTTATCCTTTATCTTCTTTTACTGATCGCCGCTTTACTTATTAAATGCATTTACAGCCGTGAGGAGATTTACTTTACTGTAAATAGCATGAACAGCGCCTGGGCCGATTATTTAGCGCCTTACATAACCGACATTGGTGAAGGCTGGACCATAATTATTTTATCTGCCATTTGGGCACTATTTAATTACCGGCAGGCTTTTTTAATGGCTACAAGCTATGGCGTAACCGCTATAATTGCGCAAATCGTAAAACATATTTTTGATGCTCCCCGCCCTAAATTATATTTTAAAGACCAATTAAGCCACATCCACTTTGTTAAGGGAGTGGATGTTTTAAGCTATCACAGCTTTCCTTCGGGCCACACGGTCACGGCGTTTTCCGCCGCTGTGGTAGCCACTTATTTGTGCAAAAATAAGAACTGGGGAATATTGTTCTTGTTGATTGCCATACTCGTCGGCTTTTCGCGCATGTACCTGAGCGAACATTTTTTTGAAGACGTAACTGCGGGTTCAGTATTGGGTGTACTCCTTACCATTTTTTGGATAAACTGGCTCGACGGCAAAAAGTTTATTCATACTGCTACATGGAACAGAGGATTGTTTTTGAGTTTCAAGTAATTAGCATCATTGGATTTTCACAGTGGAAAACAACGGAAAAATGACGAACAAAAAACAAGCCTTACTGTGCGTCTTATTAATAACACCGATGGCAGCCCTTGCCCATGGAGATGAGGTTATTTACACATTATTTATTCAAATAATTTCGATAATCATCTCTTTGATAATACTAGTTTCTGTCAAAGTAAGTGTTACCGGCAGATCTATTTTATTGGGAATTTATTTATTTAGTGTTATTGCGGTGTTTTATTTTATCAATAACCTGTCATTTAGAGATAATATGTTATTGATAAATTTATCGGTCGCTTTTATACCTTTAATAGTCTCCGGTTTAACATATCTTTTACTTCGAATTGGTGAATTTAAGTAAAAGACTAGCGAAATTTTGAAACTTCGGAACGCTGAGAAAATCAATCTTGATACCTGATACTAAATACTTGATACTATTCTTACAACTTATCCATCTCCCCCTTCACAAACTGGGCGAGTTCTTTTACATAGTGAGCGCTAAAATCAAATTTAATACCTGCTGTTTCGTAAATTTCTTTAATGGTTTTGGTGTAGCCAAGCTTCAACGCGTCGAGGTATTGCTGTAAGCCTTTTTCGGGATTTTCCTTATAATTTTTCCATACGGCAATTGCGCCTAATTGCGCCATGCCATATTCAATATAATAAAAAGGCACCTCGAAAATATGCAGCTGCTTTTGCCACAGGTTTTTTTCTGCTTCGGTATGCTCGCTCCAATCGACAAACCCTGCTCCAAATGGCTCATATATTTCAATCCAGGCTTGTGTACGCTCAGCATCGGTATGACCGGGGTTGGTGTATATCCAATGCTGAAACTGATCAACGACTGCTACCCAGGGGAGAGTTTTTAACACATCGAAAAGCTGATCGCGTTTGGCGCGTTTCAAATCTTCTTCGTTATCAAAATAAACATTCCAGTTGTCCATGGAAATTAATTCCATCGACATAGAGGCCAATTCAGCAACTTCTGATGGGCAATGTTTAAAATCATTCAACTCCAAATCTGCAGTAAGGAACGTATGAACGGCATGGCCGCCTTCGTGTACCATGGTGGTGAGGTCGCGGAACGTATTGGCTGAGTTCATGAAAATAAATGGAGCACCGGTTTCTGATAACGGGAAATTGTAACCACCGGGGGCTTTACCCTTGCGGCTTTCCACATCAAACAGGTTATTATCTTTCATAATCTCCAGCCGCTCGCCTAAATAGCTGTTGATGTTACAAAAGCATTGTATCGATTTTTCTATCAGCTCGCCTCCGCTGTTAAATGGTTTTAAAGCTGGTTTACCGGATACATCCACGTCGGTATCCCAGGGCTTTAACACATCTAATTTTAAAGCTTTCTTACGTTTTTCTGCCTGCTGGCGCAATATCGGCACTATCTCCCTTTCAATGGCTTCGTGAAATGAGTAGCAATCCTGAGGGGTATAATCAAACCTACCCAGGGCCTGGAACATATAATCTCTGAAATTTTCGAATCCTGCATTTAACGCAACTTTATGTCTCAACGCACGCAGATGATCAAATAACTGGTCGAGCTGATCTTTGTCCTGCAAACGACGGCCGGTAATCTTTTCCCATGTTTCCTGTCTTTTGCTGCGATCAGTATCTTTTAAAAATACAGAAGCTTGTTCCAGGGTGAATTCTTTATCACCGATGTAAACAGACATGGAACCCGTTATAGACTGATATTTTTGTTGTTCAACCTGTATCTCAGTTTGTATCGGAATGTTTTCTTCCCTGAATAATTCCAATGCTTTTTTTACACCGCGCAGGTAGATAAAATATTTTTCGCCGTGCAATTTATTAACCCACTCGCTGTTAACCAGCTTTTTATTAAGCTCATTGCTGTATGGGGCAATTTTAGGTTCAATTTCCGTAGCGAAGTATTGGAAATTTTGCAGTAGTTCTTCGCTGGTGGTATCGCAGGTCATGCGGATGTAGCGCCATGCGAAATCTTCTTCCATTGCAGCCTCTAATTCACTGCGGTCGTGTAGCCAGTGCTCCAGTTCATCAACGGAGTTTATCGGACGGTCACGCAGTTCTTTATAAATCGGTTCCAGGTTTTCCCATTTAATTTCGAGAGTTGCCGGTATATATTTTCTTGTTTTTTTGTGGATCATGATTGTTGATTGTTCCGATAGCTATCGGAATGCAAATGTGCAGATGTGCAGATGATTTTCAAAACAATTATTGATATATTCGGCCATAAAAAACCTTATGCCCACAAATACTGATAAAATCGAAATCCCATTTAGTAAATCGAAACTAACTTTACTGCTATTAATAGCGGTGGCTTTTGTTATTGGAGGCTTTTTTTTTATAATAAATCCATCAACATTTGAAGAGTCGGGCCTTAGTCATAACCCAAAGATTGAAATATTAATAATAGGCTATGCTTGCGTTATTTTCTTCGGTGCTGGGATGGTAATCTTCATTTTAAAGCTACTCGACAATAAGCCAGGTCTTTTGATTGACGATCAAGGAATTACCATAAATCCACATTCATTTTCAACTTCAATTATTGAGTGGACTAAAATTGAAAAAATTAACATAAATGAAATTTACAGGACAAAAATAATTATGGTTTATTTAAAAAGGCCGGAAGAATTTATAGATCAAATAAACAATCCCTTTAAAAGAAAGATGGCATTATTTAGTTTAAAAACCTATGGAACGCCTGTGAGTATAACTGCAAGCGGTTTGAAGTATAATACAGATGAATTATATGCACTTTTGATGGCCCGTCTACACGATAGATGATCAAGGAAATGAATTTATACACAACAGATTAAGCGAATTAAAATAAGGAGATAATATCTAAATTACTTCAACAGAAACTTACGAAATTTTTAAAATTTCGTAAGTTTCCTCTACTTCGACTTTCGGACTTCACTGACTTTCCCGACTTCCGGACTACTTCTTAGCATACAACGTTTCCGACATCAATTTTATCCCTTCTTCGTAACTAATTGGTTTAAAATTAAATGCCTTCTGGAATTTTGACGAATCGAAAATATAATCGTGATTGTATTGGTAATACATTTCCACTGTTCCCATAACGGTTTTATTAAACAGCCCATAAGCCCATAGCATAAACTTTTTAACGGCGAAGTATTTTGGTTCAACGCCGTAAATGCGTGCGGCTATTTCAATAAACTGTTTGCCAGGCATGGCTTGTGCGGTGGGCATGTGCCATATTTGGTTGTCGCTATCGGGGTTTTGACCCAACAGATACATGGCTTTGCCCATGTCGGGGATATAACTAAAGTTGTGGAGTTTTTTAGGATCGCCTATCCATTGGGCGGTTTTCTTATTTGCATAATTTTCAAGCACCATCAAATCTAAAAAGCTGTTTTTATTTTCAGTTCCGTAAAAATCGGCTCCGCGTGCTATGCTGGCTCGTATGTTTCCGGCTTTTGCCTCGTCCATCAGCCTGGTGGCAATGGCAGCGCGTACCTCACCTTTTGTGCTGCAAGGATTATATGGTGTTGTTTCCGTCATCGGACCGCTAACTAAACCGTACATGTAAACGTTATCAAAAAAAATGAGCCGTGCACCTGTTTCTTTTGCCAGATTGATCACATTTTGCATGATGACCGGCCATTGTGCCTTCCAGATGTTTTTATCATAAACAAGCCCGGCTGTTAAATAAATTACGGTCGAACCTTTTACTGCTTCCAGCAATTCGGGATAATTTAACAAATCAGCTTTTTTCCAGCTTATATTCTTATTGGTATTTGAAATGGGTTTGCGGCTAACCAGGCGTATGGTTTCGTTGTTGTTTGCCAGTTCTCGGGTAAGTGCATTTGCTACTGCGCCGCCTGCTCCTAATATTGTGTGCATTGTTTTATCGTTTTTGTTTGATTCAAAGATAGATCGCTTCTGAATTTCAAAACGTTAACAAAAGATAAGATTTTTTTATTTCGGATTTCGGAATTACGATTTCGGATTTGGAATTATTTATTTGTGTAATCGGCGAAATTCAATCAGCAGCCTGAATAGCCAAGAAAACAAACAAGTCCCGCAATTTGATTAATCGCCTCAAGCAAAAATCCGAAATCGAAATTCCGAAATCCGACATCACTAGCCATGTATCAAAATTCTCCTTCTTATCCGCGAAAGCGAAACCGGCGTGATGCCTAAAAAGTTTGCGATGTAATGCTGGGGCATTCGCTGTAAAATATCGCGACCTGTGCTTAACAGATCAAGATAGCGTTCTTCGGGTGTTTTTGTGATGAAGGATGACATCCTATCCTCATAGCATATTAAATAATATTCGCCCAGCAACCGGCCGAAACGTTCCATTTTATAGGCCAGCATTGGGTTTGCCAGCATTTGTTGCATGCTTTTGTAACTAAAGTTAACCAAAACAGTATCTTCAAGCGCCTGGATATAGTTAGAACCGGGCTGCCTGGTTAAATAGCTTTTATAAGATGTTACAAACTCATTTTCGAAACTAAAATATCCGGTAATCTCTTCGCCATCTTTAACGTGATAATATCGCACGGAGCCTGATAAAATAAAACCAACGTCATTACAAACGGCGCCAGGTTCAATAAAATGCTTTTTCTTTTTTAGTGTGGTAAAATGAAGGTGCTGTGTAAAAACTATCCATTCCGCCTCATTGAATGCAATGTATTTTTCGAGATGCTGCCGGAAGGTGTCGAGTGCTTTTAGCGTATCCATAGTCTATCTAACAAAAAGAAAACTGCAAATACCACGCTGGCTATTCCGTTGGTAGTCATAAACGCGAAATTCACCCGACTCAGGTCGTTTGGTTTTACAAGCAGGTGCTGATAAATAAGCATCGTGCAGAAAAAAACAATCCCGGCGTAATATAAAAAGCCCACATGTGTAAAAAACACGGGCATTATCACAAACACAGCCGAAAGCACATGCAGAAACGTTGATAACCGTAAAGCATTTACCTTGCCAAGGTAAGCCGGAATAGAATGCAAATTTTCCGTGCGGTCGAAATCCTCGTCCTGCAGTGCGTAAATGATGTCAAAACCGCTTACCCAGCACAAAACAGCGAACGAGAAAAACAAAGGGGTTAAATCGAAATGCCCGGTTACTACCAGGTAAGCGCCTATAGGGGCAAGGGATAAACCCAAACCTAACACCAAATGACATAATGCAGTAAACCGCTTGGTAGCGCTGTAACCCAATACCACAAGCAGAGCAACAGGCGAAAGGTAAAAACACAAAGGATTTATGAACCAGGTGGTGGCTACAAATAACGCACAATTAATAATAGTGAAAGTCAGCGCCGATGCGGGGCTTATTCTGCCCGAGGGTATGTCACGCTGCTTTGTTCTCGGGTTTTTTGCATCCACATCCCTATCCAGATAGCGGTTAAATGCCATAGCCGAGTTACGCGCGAAGATCATACATAATACCATCATGGCCAGCTTTAGCCATTCAAAATGATAACTTGTTGTAGTAACCGCCAAAAAAAAGCCGATAAAGGCAAATGGCATTGCAAAAATGGTATGTGTGAAAGTAACTAATGAGAGGTATTTTTTCATTTGTAAATAATGAGCACCGAGTATCATATTTTGAATACAAACGTAGAGACGCAATGCATTGCGTCTCTACAAGCGTTCAAAAATAGCAATTTTTATTGCCATTTAGCCCGCTCATACTGAGAAGGCCATTTAACTTCATGACCTAACTGATGGGCAGCGCGTAAAGGAAAATATGGATCACGTAATAGCTGGCGCGCCATAATTACAAAATCAGCCTGGCCTTGCTGAATAATGGTGTCAGCTTGTACTGCTTCTGTTATCAAACCAACGGCGCCGGTAAGTATGCCGCTTTCTTTTTTCACTTTTTCCGCGAATTCAACCTGGTAACCCGGCTTTAAAGGTATTTTGGCAGTGGCTACATTGCCGCCTGAAGAACAATCAATAAGGTCGATGCCTTTGTTTATTAACACTTTTCCCAGGGCAACAGAGTCATCGGCCGTCCAGCCGCCTTCGGTCCAGTCGCTCGCCGAAATCCTTACGAATAATGGATTTTCCTTCGGCCAAACTTCTTTCACGCTTTCAATAATTTCCAGCAATAAACGGATACGGTTTTCAAACGATCCTCCATATTCATCTGTGCGGTGATTACTTAACGGCGATAAAAACTCGTTGATCAAGTATCCATGAGCGCCATGCAATTCAATTACGTCAAAACCTGCGGCTAGTGCACGGGCAGCAGCCGCTTTAAAATCGGCCTTTACTTTTTCAATTCCTGCTTTATCCAAAGCTAAAGGGGCAGCTTCTCCCTCCTTAAAAGCAAGTGCGCTTGGCGAAACCGGTTGCCAGCCATTCGGATGATCAGCTGGTATTTGTGCGCCGCCAAGCCAGGGCTTTTCGTGACTTGCTTTTCGGCCGGCATGCGCCAGCTGCGTGCCTGCAAAAGCTCCATGCTGGTGAATAAAATCGGTTATCTGTTTTAATTTAGTAATGTGTTCATCTTTATAAATGCCCAGATCGGCATAGGAAATTCGTGCTTCCGGTGATATGGCTGTTGCTTCGGTAATAATCAAAGTTGCCCCACCTACGGCCCGGCTGCCTAAATGCACCAGGTGCCAGTCGCTGGCAAAGCCGTCTTCGCTTGAGTATTCGCACATCGGTGAAACAATGATGCGGTTTTTAAATTCGATGTTCTTTATTTTTATTGGAGAAAACAGATGTGGCATAAATTTTTTTCGGTAAAGATGTGAAGTATGCGATATGCTTTTATCTTTTAAGAAGATTTTTACGGAATGATGATAAGAGTTTAATAGTACACAGCCCCCTCTAAATCTCCCCCGGTAGGGGAGACTTTAAGACCCAGATTTTTGATTTTAGATCTAAACAATTTTTTAATCCCTTAATCATGAGAATCATGGGTTAGACAAATAAATCCGAAATCGAAAATCCGAATTCCCAAATCTAACTAAATCCGAAATCGAACATCCGAATTCCGAAATCCTTCAAATCCCCAATACCTGCTTCAGCTTCACATAACCGGTTTTGCTGACCGGTATTTTAGCGCCTGACTTCAGGATGGCGAGGTGTGCATCCTTTTCATAAGGATCAATACGGGTTATTTGCGGGATAGCAATAATATAAGATCTGTGTACGCGAACAAACTGACGGGGATCAAGCATCTTCTCAAAAAAATTCATTGTCTTATTTTTCAGGAAAGAGCCTTCGGCGGTATAAACACTCACATAGTCATCATCGGCAGCCAGGTACAAAACATCCTGCACCGGTATAATTTTCACTTTGGTACCGGTTTTTACCACAATACGCTCGTGCTGGGCTGGTGAATTGGCAGATTCGAGCAATTCTTCAGTCTGTTTACGAACTTGCGGACCGGGCACCTGCGCCAGGAATTTATCAATTGCTTTATGAAAACGCTCTTTACTGAAGGGCTTTAACAGGTAATCGACAGCATGGGCCTCAAAGGCTTTTATTGCATATTCGTCGAACGCAGTAGTAAATACTACCGCCGGCTGCTGCTCCAACAGCTCCAGCATTTCAAAGCCATTTATTTTTGGCATCTGCACATCCAAAAAAATAAGGTCGGGTTGGTATTGCTGAATTGCCTTAAGCCCTTCAAAGCCATCATTGCATTCCTGCAAAACTTCTATCTGATCATAATCTTGTAAATACTCTTTTACAACCATACGGGCTAACGGTTCGTCATCAATAATTAAGGCACGTTTCATACTTTATAATTGCGGTACTTTAATAATAGTTGTAAATATATTATCATTTGCATGAGTTTCCATTAAATCGTTACGCGCGAAAATTAAATACAGCCTGCGTTGTACGCCCCTCAAGCCAAACCCGGTACCCTGCTTTGGCCTGGAGGTTTGCGGATCATACGGATTTTGCACCATAATTATCAAATAATTGCCTTCTAGTTCGCCCCTTATACTTACTACAACATCGCCCGTAGTATCATATAGCCCAAATTTAATGGCATTTTCAACGATAGGTTGCAACAGCATGGATGGCAACAAGGCTGTACCACAATTTGGGTCGCAACTAATTTCCGTTTGCAGGCGATGACCAAAACGTACCTTTTCAATCTCGAGGTATAAATTAAGGTGCTGCAGTTCATCGTTTAAGGTAACCTGCAGTTGGTCGTCCTTTTTCAAGGTACCGCGCAGGAAATCGGACAGCTGGTGGATCATCTTCCTTGCTTCATCAGGCTTAAAGCCGATTAATGCATTGATGGAATTAAGACTGTTAAACAAAAAATGCGGCTGTAGTTGCTGGCGCAAATTATAAAGTTCCGCATCCCGCGCCAATTTTTCGGCTTCCGACTTACGTTTTTCGTTTTCTTTCTGATCAATCTGTGAGTAGTAAATTATGCTGATCATCGCCATCCACCCTATCGCCAAAAAATCGGTAAAAAAACGAATAGTTAAAGAATTTGATATAAAGCTGGTATAAACGGGTTCACCCCAAAAAAAAGGCAGTATCCACCGGCAACCCAGTGTGCATATACCTGCAAGTGCGCCACACCAAATCAGGATATTAACATAGCTGCCTTTGCCAGGCTGGTAATAACGCAGGTTGTTATTAATTAGCCAGCAAGCTGCCGTGATCATAATAGAGCATATAAAACTATCGGTTATGGCTATGACCCAAATAAATCCAAAGCTGTGAACAATATACGTCTGCAGCGCCGCCCAAACCAGCACGCCGATCGCAAATGCACCATAAAGTCTTGAAGATATAGCCGATGATGCCATTTTTTTGGTTGGAATGGTTGATTGAGTTGATTAAGTGAATGGTTGAATTTGAACCTTAGCAACTACTCACTCAATCAACAATTCACTAACTCACTAATTAATAACTCCTGATATCAATTCCAGCGAAAATAGAAACTCCTTTAAGCACTAATATTTTCTCGCTGTTGGCCGTTGCCGTGCTTCTTAACCTTTTGTCATCCACACCAGCAAAAACTGCCGCCAAATCGGGAACTACCTGCCAGTGCGACGGAACTATGATTTTGGTACCGCCAAATACCTGGG
>DASXMZ010000059.1:0-12143 GCA_036495385.1 Mucilaginibacter sp.
AATTGCACCTTCGACGGAATATCAAGACCATTTGTAGGTTCGTCCATAATAAGCAGGCTGGTATTGGTTGCAAGCCCGAAAGCAATCATCGCCTTTTTTTGCTGACCAAATGATTGTTTATCCATCGGGGTGTCCAAATCAACATCTAAAGCTTTCAGGTAATGATAAAAATCACTTTGGCTGAATTTAGGGTAAAAGCCCGCAGTATTAGCGACAAACCGTACGGGCGTAAGTGAGGGCACAAATAACTCTTCGGCTATAAAATAAATATCCTCCAATATTGAAACAGGCCGTTTTGATACATTGACTCCATTAAAAAGACAACTACCCGACGCGGGAAAAGCAAGACCAACCATATTTTTTAATAGCGTTGACTTTCCGGCACCATTTTTTCCAAGCAATCCATAAATATGGCCCGCCTTTAGTGTCAGGTCCAGGTCCTTAAAAAGCAGGCTTTTTCCCGGATATCCAAAACTCAAATTTCTAATTTCAACCATGCTATATAGTGTACTAGTATAATAGTACACTACAAATGTATGAATTGATTTTTAATTTGCAAGTTTTCCGCAATTTTATTTGGATCCATTTTCCATGTCATTGCAATCGGATTAACCGCAAGCGCATATAGTTCTCGTCAACGAAAAAAATAAAATAAAAATTTCAATAAATTTTTATTGTTTATCAATAAATTTTATATATTTGTCAACAAATTAAGAAAACATGAAAACATTAGGAAACAAATCATTGTCTACAATCATTGCTGCAATCATCAATGTTGTATGGTAGGTAGAGTGGATTGGATGCGGGGCCATAATTACTGTAGGAATTATAACGGCCATTATCAAGCAGGGATTCACTTTAAACATCCCGGTCACATTTTCAAGCGTCACATTAATGCAGGTGCCGCCTGTGAATAAAGATTTCCCCGGCGGAATACTTAATTCAACAAACGGAAATTTATTTATTCAGATGCATGCTACCTGGCAAAATGTTACTATGCTTTTGATAGCGTTTGTATCAATTTCTGCTATGATTCTCATAATCACCTATCAGCTGAAAGTTATTTTTTCAAATTTCAAACAAAACCTTCCTTTTAATGAGCTCAATATTTCAAGGATGAGAAATATCGCTATAGTGCTGATCGCATATTCTGTTCTTCAATGGGTTACTGTTGTTATAATGAACCAAATGCTGCTTTCCAATTTAAACTGGGGGTCAGTGAAATTAACATACGGCTTTAACATAAGCTGCCTGTTTACGGGCCTCATATTATTGATAGTTGCTGAAATATTTAAACTGGGTGTTTTATTAGAAGAAGAAAAAAGCTTAACAATTTAATATGTCAATAATTGTAAATCTGGATGTGATGATGGCTAAACGAAAAATGTCGTTAAATACATTATCTAAAGAAGTAGGGATTACTCTTTCCAATCTATCCATATTAAAGCAAGGGAAGGCTAAAGCAATCCGTTTTAGTACGCTCGAAACAATATGTCAGGTTCTTGACTGCCAGCCTGGCGATATACTTGAATATCAACCTGAAAAATCAGGTTTAACAGAATATACTTACGACGAATTATGAACAAAAAACTTTATTACGATGAAAAAAACTTTTTTTATATGCCTTTGCGGCATAACACTGAACCTAACCGTTCTTGCACAGAAAAATTACACACCTGCTTTTGACAAATACATGCAGGCCCAGGCTGCCGTAAATGGATTTAGCGGTGTAGTGATGGTTGCCGACAAAGGCACTCCTATTTATGAAAAGCCATTTGGATACGCAGACCGCGAATGGAAATTACCCAATACTTTAGAAACCAAGTTTGAGATAGGGTCATTAACAAAACAGTTTACAGCTGCAGCCATTCTACAATTAGCTGAACAAGGAAAACTGAGCTTAGACGATAAGCTGAGTGCCTATTTTCCCGGCTATCCTAACGGCGATATGATAACCTTGCATATGCTGCTTAATCATACCTCGGGCATAGCCGATTATACCAGCCTTCCAACATTCTATCCCCGGCATACGCTCGCGCTGCCAAAAGATTCGGTTATTGCTCTTTTTAAAAACCAACCTTTAGCATTTGCACCGGGAACAAAATGGAGCTATAGTAATTCCAATTATTTTCTACTGGGCTGCATCATCGAAAAGGTGACAAAGAAGCCTTATGATACCTGGTTATATGAAAATGTTATAAAAAAGGCATCATTAAAAAACACGGCGGTTAACCATATTGATTCTATTCTTGCATTCAGGGCCGGGGGTTACTCAATGTCGGAGAAAGGCGAATGGCGCAACGCCGGGTATTTTTCTATGGAATTTCCCTTCAGTGCCGGTGCAATAATATCTACTGCGGAAGATCTGTATCAATGGCAAAATGCTTTATTTGACGGTAAGATCATTTCTGCTCAAATGGTGACAAAAATGAGCACGCCATATAAAGGCGCATATGGTTATGGATTAAGTGTTGATACTTTTGAGCACCATTTAAGAATTTCTCATTCCGGAGGTATACCCGGCTTCAGTTCATTTATAAGCAGGTTTCCTTCAGATGGCATTACCGTTATCGTATTATCAAACGATGAAGGAAATTGCAATGCTATCGCCGACGCTATAGTTAACACCATTTTTGACCTCCCTGTCGATCTGCCATATAAACCGGCGGAAGTAACTATAAATACGAAAATCCTCGAGCGGTACCTCGGAAAATATCAGCTTGGCGGAACTACAAATTTTGAATTAATAGAAAAAGAGAATAAACTCTACCTAAAACCCCAGGGTGGCCCCGAAATGGAATTGAAACCTGAATCCGAAACGAAATTTTTCCTTGCCAGAGAGCCGAAACAGCAGATAGAATTTATATTGGACAAAAACGGAGGAATAACAAAATATTCGTTCATTAATAACGGATCGAGAATTGAAATAAAAAGGCTTAATTAAACAACCACCTGAATCCAAATATCCGTTAATATCGGTATAATTGATTCTGCGAGGGCTGTTTGCGTTGCCACATAAACCAAAGCCTTGATGATAAAAAAATAATGCAATAACATTTTTATTTACCCGGTAAATAGCTGTAAATTAGTATGCAATAACTATTTTCAGATTACCTGGCAAAAATTCTCAAAGCAAGGTTTTTTACTTAACTGATCTTTAATATTTAACATGTTAAAATCCAAAGGTTATGATAAAAATCTCCGACATCGAAAAACTGTACCACACCGAAGAATTGGAAATTGTGGCATTAAACAAACTGTCTGTCGAAATTGAGGAAGGCGAGTTTGTGGCAATTATGGGCCCCTCGGGCTGCGGAAAATCAACACTGTTGAACATTATGGGTTTGCTCGACGACCCCGACAAAGGAAGCTATGTTTTTAATGGCATTGAAGTAGCCCGTTGTGGTGAACGTAAACGGGCCGGGCTGCGTAAAGAGAACATTGGTTTTTTATTTCAGAACTTTAATCTCATTGATGATTTAACTGTATTTGAAAACGTGGAACTCCCGATGATCTACACCGGTCAGCCGAGCGCGGCTAGAGCTAAGCGTACCGAAGAAGTGATGGACAAACTGCACATTACCGATCGTCGTAAAAGCTATCCGCAGCAATTGTCGGGTGGTCAGCAGCAGCGTGTTGCCCTTGCCAGGGCTGTTGTGAATAAACCAAAACTGATACTCGCCGATGAGCCCACTGCAAATTTAGACGCAGATAATGGCAAAGAAGTGATGGACATGCTCGACCAATTGAATAAAGAAGGTACCACGATAATAATGGTTACCCACTCCGAGCGCGATGCCAACTATAGCCATCGGATTATACGGATGCCTGGTATTAGTGCGGTGGCGTGAATATAATTGGAGTCTATTAGTATTTCCGGTCAATCCGATCAAGATAGTAACTGAGCCTTTCCATAATCAACTCAATCGGCAAATCGGCATTAGGGTCAATTCTGAAGGATTCATATTTATCTTTTGGTTTTAGTCCAGCAGTTAATTCCTGCAAGCTCTTATCCAGGCAAAAACCCAGCATCAGTTTTTTGCCGTTCAGCCACAGGTAGCCCAGCTTTTTGCCTTTGTAAGTAAAAAAAGGGATCTGAAATTTTCGTTCATGGCAAATGCCAGGGTTGGCCCTTAAAATTATATCCCTCAAAGCCAGCAGGCAACTTTGATAAGGCTCCGGCTTAGATAAATAGTAGGATTCAAGCGTAGTGGTCACGGTAAAGTTTTATCAGTTGAAAGACTGCCGGAATTCCAACGGGGAAAAATTGGTTTTGGTTTTAAATAGTTTACTAAACGATTGAGGATGTTCAAAACCTAGCTCGTAGGCAATTTCACTTACCGATAAATCTGTGGTTGATAATTTTTCTTTCGCTTTTTCTATCAGTTTCTGGTGTATATGCTGCTGGGTGTTAAGGCCTGTGAGTACTTTTAACAAACCGCTTAAATAACCGGGCGACACGTTTAATGCTTCAGCAACATGGGTAACGGTTGGTAGTCCGTTCTTTAGTATCTCATCGCTATTGAAGTATGTGTTAAGGATATCTTCCAAACGGCCCAAAATCTGGTGATTGCTTATTTTACGGGTGATGAACTGACGTTCGTAAAACCTTTTCGCATACTTAAGCAACAACTCGATATGGGCAATCAGCACATCCTGGGTGAACTTATCGATATTGGTATGATACTCCTGCTGGATGCTTTTCATCATACCTGTAATAATTGTTTCCTCTTTTTCGGACAGGAACAAAGCTTCATGAACCGAATAATCAAAAAATTCATATTGCTTTATCGTTTTGGCTAAAGAGGTATTCCATATAAAATCGGGATGGATTAGCAATATCCATCCCGATCTGTATAAAATTGTACCTTTCTGCATCTCGATGCCAAAAACCTGGCCAGGCGAAATAAAGAACATCGTACCCTCATCAAAATCATATTGCTGCTGACCATATTTTATCTTGGCATTAAAATTTCTTTTGAGCGAAATGGAATAAAAATCAAAAACCATGCTGGTTGGCTCTTCGCCGGTGACGTGTTTAGTGTCTGCCAGGTCAACTACGCTGATTAATGGGTGCTCGGGTTTAGGGAGCCCCATAACGCGGTGATATTCGCTGATGGTTTTTATCCGGAGAGGTTGCATACTATTAATACACTAATTTTCGCTAATTTTTTCGAATTACACGAATCCTTCTATTTCTATTTAGTGAAATTCGTTTTATTCGTAAAATTCGTGCATTTCAATTATTATACACGGCTGCAAATTCCTTTGCAAAATCTGTCAGCTTTACTTTTCCTAATACCGGCGGGTGGCGATAATAATCTTCATATAATATACCGTTGCGTCTGCCCGCATTCATTTCAACAAACCCAGCGGCGAAACTGGGATTCATGCCTGCGGTCAGCAAACCGTTTAGTAGTTGTTCATCGGGAATAGTTACCCATTTCAAATCGGGCTTATTGATAGCCTTGCCTAAAATGCTGGCTACTTCGTTGCAGGTAAGTTCGTCACTTGCCACATACTGGATTTTTCTTCCATTAAGCGGCGTCACAATCTCTTTTGCAATAGCCGTCGCAATATCTATCGGCGAAACCCATGGTTCCTTAATATCACCGCCGTAATTTGATACAATAGCACCTTGTGTTTTTATAGTATTGATAAACGCAAGCAAATTGTAGTAAAACCCAACCGGGCGCATAAAGGTAATGGCTACATCGACCGGCAGTTTGTTAATAATTTGCTCTACGTTATAATGGAAAGCAAGAATGCCGTTTCCTTTATCCGTATGGGCACCAATGCTGCTTAGGTGCACCACACGCTTCACGCCCGATTGCCGGATAGCCTGTGCATAGTTTTCGCCCTGCTTGCGGGTGTGCTCCATGACGTCGATATTTTGGTCGAACATGCCTGCGGGCGGTTCCATACAATAAACTGCATCAGCACCTGCAAAAGTTGAGGTAAGAAAATTAACATCGTCTATTGAGCCGATAGTTGCCGTAGCGCCGATAGCTTCAATGTCTTTTTGTTTTTCGGGTTTACTGCTGATAACCGTAACCGAATGTCCTTTTTGCACTAATTCCTCAGTTAGCGGCTTGCTGATATGTCCTAACGAACCTGTTACTATGATTTTCATGTTTCTGTTTTTTTGTTGATACAAATTTCAGCAGAAATAGGGAAAGGGACTTAGCCAAATCTAAGTTTGTTGTAGTCAAAACGGAGGTTGGGACACTGTAGTTAAAATTTGACTCTTCGGCTATTTTTGTCAAACATTTTTCCATTGTGATTCTTTAATAGTGTATTCCGTAGAGTAAAAACCGTTAGAGATGAAACAGCGAATAAACATTTTGACACTTGGAGTAAATGATTTAAAAAGATCGATGGAGTTTTATCAAAACGGGTTTGGCTGGCAAACTCAGGGAATTGTAGGTGCAGAGTATGAAAACGGGGCAATTGTGCTTTTTGAACTTAATAATGGGATGATGCTTAGTTTATATGAAAGAAAAAATCTGGCATGGGACAGCGAAGTCGCATTACAAACTGCAAGCGCAACAGAGTTTTCCGCTGGATATTTCGTAAACAGTGATAATGAAGTTGACATAATAATGGAACAGGCAAAAAAGGCCGGTGCAAGAATAACTAAACCAGCACAAAGCGCTTTTTGGGGTGGCTATCATGGCTATTTTCAGGATGTCGACGGACACCTTTGGGAAATTGGTTGCAACCCATTATGGAAAATTGAAGAATAATTATTTTTATGCTCCTACCTTCGCCTTTTGTCAGTCTTAACCGATGAACCCATGACTTGCGGTTACCGTAAAAAGTTAATATGTCAGGAGACTTACATATAAATATTTATCTGTTAGAAATGTCGGATTGGGCTTCCGCAGACTCTGTAGTCATAGACTACAGGCTAAGTTGTCCGAATACTGGGGCTTTGAACAGGGTAGGGTAAGAGATTTAGTCAAATCTGCTTTTGTTGTAGCCGAAATCGCATTTTGGATTCTAGAGTGAAGGACTACACCCATACAAATCTCATTTTACATATTCTGCTGTCGGCTGAACGAGATTTACAATAAAATCTGGCCGCACTGGTACGAAGTTTGTGCGATATAAGTACATTAAAATCTATTAAATATGAAAAGCTTGAGTAAGTTATTTTTTGTATTTACCCTGGTTTTATGGGGTTTAAATACAGCTAAGGCGCAGAGTTCGTTAAAGAACGATAAAGCCAGTAAAGCCGCCGAAGTAAAAGACCTGGTCAACAATAAGGATATTGTTTTTGAAGCAACGACTGCGAGTTCGGAAAAGGGTAATCAGCCCTTAAATTATCACCGATACCATGTTGCCGTTGCAAAGGATACCCTGGTTGCCACACTGCCTGGCCCAAATGGAGACGTCGTTAAATTTGACTGTACCAAATTTGCGTACAATGCCGTGAAAGGTAAAAATGGCACCTGGGATATTACTATTAAGCCAGAAACAAAGATGGGTGACATAAAGGAATTAAAACTGGCGGTTGCTCCACAGGGGAATGCGTCGTTACATGTGGTTCGCAGCCACGGCGGTCCGCTTTCGTTAGACGGCTATATAAAACAGGAAGATTATTAAATTCAGGAAAAGTTAAAAAGTGCGGAACACAAGCCGAAGATGGTGAAAAGTCAAAATGGCTTCTTAATTGATTACCATTTCAACCGGACTTCGAAGTTTTAATTTAGAATTTCTAAAAAACAAGAAAGCCTTTAGTCGATCAACTGAAGGCTTTCCTATTTTAAGATGTGGTGGTGGCTACACAAATATCCAACCACTCCCTTTCTGATTTGCGGCTGATAGCGAATTTAGACTTACAAATTTTGGGTTCAAATTATTGTATCGATGCTGACGTAAAGGATTTATTTTAATTTCTATTTAAGGATCGTATTTTAATTTATTAACCGTAGTCGGTTTGTCAAAAAAAGCTATAAATTTCATATTTCTTAAATAAAGGTCTATTTGAAAAGGTTTTGTACATTAGACTTAACAAGAATCTTAATTTTGAACCTATTCTGTAAATAAAGCTGGATATCAAACCAAAATTAACCTTATATAAGCATGAAATATTTAAAATTAGGAATTAGTATTATCGCAATATGCCTTTTCAGCTGTAACAGAACCGACAAGCATCAAAAATCCACGCGGGCAGATACGACAAAAA
Source organism: Mucilaginibacter sp. (assembly GCA_036495385.1). Taxonomy (GTDB): domain Bacteria; phylum Bacteroidota; class Bacteroidia; order Sphingobacteriales; family Sphingobacteriaceae; genus Mucilaginibacter. The sequence continues at coordinate 8,192 of DASXMZ010000059.1, forward strand.
AAATAAAATCACCTGTTATTTCAAGCAGTCAAAACGACAACGAAGAAATTCAAAATCTTATCAGGAATATGCTCGCCTGGAGTGATTCTAAAAACAGGGTCCTGTTGGTTCCTGTAATAACCAACGGCAAGGACAGCATTTATACCAGTTTTGACCTGAACGAACTTAAAGCAAACCTTGAAAAATTAAAGGCGACAAATTTTTTTTCAGCTGAATTTATTGAAAACTACAAACAGATCATTTTGACGCTCGACCAGGAAATGAAAGATAAGAAATTTAGCCCATGGTCAACCGGCGAATTACCGCCTTTCAATTTTGCAAATGATGTTAACCCCTGGTGTGATTGCCAGGACAATAGTTCATGGAGTGCAATTAAAGTGTGTGTGGTGAACCTCAACAATGAAAGCGGGGAATTATACTGGAAATGGGGTGATCTTGACGCGAACGCATCGGCGGACTGGAAAGATTTTCGTTATAAGTTCAAAGTAAAAAAAGAGGATGGCAAGTGGAAAATTTCCTATATGGAGGGGTTTGATTTTAATGATAGTATTAAAAGCTGATTGTACCCCTGCCCAATTAGGCGTCTGCATTTAACTCAAATTGTTTTAAATGTCCATACGTGCGAAGTTATCACTTAAGCGTGGAACCTTAAATTTTTATAAATTTTCGCCCGATGTCCGGTTTTTTGACGGGACGTTGTCTATACTAGGGATCAAATTAAGATCCACTTTTAAATAAAAGTTAATACAACAAATCATGGAAAAATTTATGTTGATTATAAGGGAGGATTTGGCTAAGATGTGCAAATTGACCGATGAAGAACGATTTGCTAACATACCCATGATGCTCAAGTGGGTTGACTCCCTGATCGAAACGGGCAACTATATCAAGGGCGAGCCCCTGCTGACGACTGGCAGATACGTAAGTAAGGATCAGATTCTTTCTGACGGGCCCTTTATTGAGGCCCGCGAAGGGATTTCAGGTTATGAAATTATCTGGGCCGAAAATATTGAACAGGCTGCCGCCATTGCCCAGGGCTGTCCACTGGTGCAAAGTGGCCTGGCTGTGAGAGAGGTGCGCCCGATTGCCACCATATACGGTGTGAATAATGAATGAATTCGAGAAGCAAATAGAAATTCTCTATAAAGAAAGATTTGGTCAGCTAATCTCGCTAATTTTGCAGCGTTTCAGACACTTGCCTATTGATTGGGCGGAAGATATCGTACAGGAAACTTTTACGGCGGCGGCCTTACACTGGCCAAAGACGGGCATCCCCGAAAATCCTTCCGGATGGCTTTATCAGACCTGCAAAAACAAATCCATTAACTTGCTAAAAAAGATTTCCAGGACTGCAGATTTATCCCTGGCCAAAACGGTGCCTGTAGCCGCGGACGAAATTTCGGAAGATGGTTTCAAAGATGCACAATTGCGAATGCTGATGGCGTGCTGTCATCCACATTTAACGCCAAAAACGCAGATAGTGCTGGCCCTTAAATATGTAGCCAATCTGAAGGTTGAAAATATTGCCCTGCAGTTTGGGGCAGAACCGGACGCCATTGAAAAAATGCTGTACCGTGCGAGGCAAAAAATAAAAAACGAGTCGTTGATTTTATCCACCGGGCTTTATGGTTATTCCGTGGAGCGGCTTTCGGTGATGCATAAAGTGATCTACCTTATATTTAGTGAAGGTTACAAGCAACCCGGCGAAAAAATAAGCCAGGGAAAAACGCTGTGCGAGGATGCACTTATGCTCAATAAATTTTTATTTGACAGCCCTTTGTGCAATCAGGAAACCAAAGCGCTGCAGGCACTCATGCTTTTTAATATCGCCCGGTTCAATGCCCGCTTCGACGCACAAGGTAATGCAGTTGAACTGGAGCACCAGGACCGGGCACTCTGGGATCAGTCATTAATAGAACTTGCCGCCTTTTTATTAACCGAATCAGAAGATTCTACCTTTTCGCCCTACCATCTTGAAGCCGCTATCGCGTGTGTGCACTGCGCTGCCCGCAAATTTGAAGATACGGATTGGGATGCCATCTGCAAATATTATGATATGCTCTTAAAACTCTACCCCAGCCCGTTTGCCGAGATAAATTATGCAGTGGCATTGCAGTACAATCATCAAAACGAAAAGGCCTTCCGTATCCTGATGGATCTTCACCGGAACCCCTATTTTAATAAGCTGCCCATTCTTGAATTGACCATTCGAAAGTATTTTGGGCGCCTTGCCATGTAACATAGCGACCGCCCGGCGCCATCATCCAAAAAATAATTAGCACCTGATGTCCGGTAATGGCTTATATCGTTGTTTATACTATTAAAACAAAAAATCATGAAATTGACTAATCTTTCTGGCAAAATTCTATTAGTATGGGCGCTCTTATCTTGCGGGGCAGGATTTGCGCAGACCGCCACGGCGCAGGCGACACAGCCCCAAAATGAAACAAATGAAAAGGTGGTTAGGAGTGTTTATACCGCTTATGAGAAAAAGGATTGGAACATGTTAACGTCCCTTTTCGCCGAAGGGTTTACTTTCACCAGCCCGGTTGATGACCATATTGATTTAAAGGCTTATAAGGTAAGGTGCTGGCCAAATTGCAACAATATCAAAAGTTTTGAAATTGAAAAGGTTGTTGTTGACGGAGATGATGTCTTTGTACTCTATAATGGCTCGGCCCTAAACGGCAAAGAATTCCGGAACACAGAGTATTTTAAACTTAAGGACGGAAAAATAAAGGAATTTACATGTTTCTTCGGACCGGGCATTAGTTTTCCGAACAATACGAAAAAATAAAAGAGATAAAAATATTGCTTTAGATTGGATGATGGGTTTGTCCTATATCACGGCGAACATCCGGCGCCATCATCCAAAAAATAATTAGCAGCTGATGTCCGGTAACGGCTTATATCGTTGTCTATACTATTAAAACAAAAAATTATGAAATTGACTACTCTTTTTGGCAAAATTCTTCTAGTATGGGCACTCTTATCCTGCGGAGCAGGATTTGCACAGACCACCACGGCGCAGGCAACACAGTCCCAAAGCGGACCAAATGAAAAGGTACTCAGGGCTTATTTTACCGCTTTCGAGAAAAAGGACTGGAATTCGATGCAGCAAATTTTAGCTGACGGATTTACTTTCTCCAGCCCGCTTGATGACCATATTAGTATAAAAGCTTTTAAGGAAAGGTGCTGGCCAAATGCCTATAAGATTAAAAAATTTGATGTGGATAAGGTTGTGATAAATGGCGATGAGGCCCTTGTAATTACCAATGGCTGGACTACCACCGGCAAATTATTTAGGAACAGCGATTATTTTAAGTTAAAGGGCGGAAAAATTATGGCCGATGAGTGCTTTTTTGGGCCCGGGATAAATTATCCTAATAATTCCGAAAAATAAGAGGGTAGAAGAGGTAATAGTATTGGGCTTGCTTATTGCGGCCATGGTCTGAATATTTGATTTTTCAATATGAATACAGTTGAGTTTTGGATAGAAAAAACAATAAAATTATATGAATCCCACACCGGTTGGGGTGATAGCAATGAATGGACTAACGAGGATTTTGTAACATTAAGTGAGAAAATACAAGAGCGAACAGGTGTTGCTTTGAGCCACGTAACGTTAAAAAGAGTTTGGGGAAAAGTGAAATATGAGAGCCTGCCGAATACCCATACCCTGAATACGCTGGTGCAATTTTTAGGCTACGAAAACTGGCGGGACTTTAGATCGCAAAATGGCAACGGGATGGCAAGCCAAATAACGGTAAAGCAAATCAGCGGGAATGGTGACGTTGACACTATTGTTGATAATAAGCAGGCAGTCAAAAAGAAAACTTGGATTTTAAAAAGTATTTTGTTTATTGCGATCCTGGCAGTTTTAGTCCTTTTAATTTTATTTGTTGTAAGCAACAAACTCATTTAACGTAACTATATTTCTTCCCTCCGTCCT